>CAMAWS010000132.1 GCA_945861845.1 Candidatus Sulfopaludibacter sp. SbA3
GTTATTTCAGGATTAAGACATGTTTTCCACAGGTTTTTCCACAGCTCGAGAACGCAAACCGTCCGAAGGCAGGACGCAAGGATTAATTAGTTTACATAATAGACCTTATACCGCATAGCGAATGAGAAGCCCCAAATGCCAATGAAAACGCCCAACGCTCCGGCAACCGATAATGAGATAATTCCCCGCATGCCTTCCACTGACACGATGGGCCGCCCCATGAGCGACCTCCGTATCTCGGTCACGGACCGCTGCAATTTTCGCTGCACTTATTGCATGCCGTTCGATGAATACACGTGGATGGATCGCCATGAGGTCCTGTCATTCGAAGAAATCGAACGGCTTGCGCGCGTGTTTGTCGGTCTCGGAACCAGCCATATCCGTCTGACCGGTGGCGAACCTCTGGTCCGAAGCAATCTGGATCAACTGATCGGCCGGCTTTCCCGGCTCGCCCCCAATTTCGATCTGTCCCTGACGACGAATGGCGCTTTACTGGCCGAACAGGCCGGGTCCTTATATGACGCCGGACTTCGCAGAATCAATGTCAGCCTCGACACGTTGAAGCCCGGCCGATTCAAGGAAATCACCAAAAGGGGCAACCTCGACGAAGTGCTGGCCGGAATACGACAGGCAAAGAAAGTAGGCATGAGCCCGGTCAAGATCAACGCCGTCATTATTCGGGGAATTAACGAGGATGAAATCCTGGATCTGGTCACCTTTGCCCGAACGAACGCCTTGGAAATGCGATTTATCGAATATATGGACGTCGGGAACGCGAATGCCTGGAGCCTCGACAAGACGGTTACGAAGAAAGAAATCCTCGAAATAGTCCAGGCCCGCTTTCCTCTCCGGGAAATTGGCCGTGCAGAGGGCAGCGCGCCCGCCGTCGACTATGAGTTTATTGATGGCGGCGGGGAAATCGGAATCATCGGTTCCGTTACCGAACCGTTCTGCTCATCATGCACTCGGGTGCGCCTTACTGCTGATGGGAAGCTGGTGACCTGCCTTTTTGCCGAAACGGGCGTTGATCTGAAGGCCATCCTCCGCGGCGGAATCAGCGACGAGGAACTCCAGGAAAAGATTGCTGCAATCTGGACCGGGCGGGCGGATCGCTACTCCGATTTGCGCTGGGAAAGCTTGAGTTCAAGCGCCGGATACCGGCCTCGAGACCACAAGAAGATTGAAATGATCACACTTGGCGGCTGATTTTTACAGAACCAGGTCCGTTTTCCGCTAGGAACGCCAAAGCAGTACGGATCGCCATCTCGAGTCCAGCCTCGGTTGCCTCCGGTGTAATCCCGGCGGCATGAGGCGTCAGGATAACGTTGTTCATCTTGAGAAGAGGGCTGTCTGGCGGCAACGGCTCCTTCTCAAAAACATCAAGGCCCGCGCCTGCAATTCGTCTGGCCTGGAGCGCTTCCACGAGATCGGATTCACAAACAATAGGACCACGAGCAGTGTTGATGAAAATTGCGTGCGGCTTCATCAGTTGAAAATGTTCACGGCGGATCATGCCCACCGTTTGGGTGGATTGACGGACATGCACGCTTACAACGTCGGCCTGCCGAAATACTTCTTCCAGGGAAACCCATTCGGCGGCATCGCCGGCAGGATGGAACGTCCAGCCGATGACTCTCATGCCAATTCCCTTCGCAATCCTTGCCACTTCGCGTCCAATCGCTCCTGTCCCAACCAGGCCGAGCGTCTTGCCATATAGCTGCCGTCCCATTCCGCGGGGCCACCTGCCTTCGCGGACTTCCCTGTCTACCTGAAGCAATCCCCTGGCCAGCGCCATGATCAACGCCACGGTGTGTTCGGCAACGGCTGTGGCCGAAACTCCTGGAGTGTTGGTAACGCGAATACCGAGTGTTTTTGCCGCGGCGAGGTCGACGTGATCCAGGCCGGTTCCCCAGACGGAAATCAATCGCAGGCGTGGACAACGGCGGAGGACGGCGCCTGTAAAGCGGGTTGTCGAACGAATATTGATGACCACATCCGCATCCTGGAGCCGCCCGACGAGTTCTTCAGAATCGGACGGGCGGCTCGCGTAAAGGCGGATTTCATGGCCGGAGAGCCGCGAATAGGCCGAACTCACCGACATCACGGCCGGTTCGTCATCCGGGATAACAATCATAGGTCCGCGGCTACTTCTCGAGTCCGTACCGTTTCAGCTTGTTGAGGAGTCCCTGGTGGCTGAGCCCCAACAACTTTCCAGCGCGGCGGCGGTCGCCGTTGGTCTGCGCCATTGCGTCGCGGATCATCTGGATCTCGAGTGTGGTTACCCGGTCCTTGAGCAAGGCCTTGGAATCACCCCGCGTAGGGCCTTCCGGCTCCTGCACTGCGAGTTGCTCTTCGCGGAGATCATCGGAAAGCTCCTCGAAGCGTATATGCTTGCCCGTAGCCATAACCAGTGCGCGCTTGACCTCGTTCTCGAGCTGGCGGACGTTCCCGGGCCAGTTGTAGGAGGTCATTGCCTTCATAGCCTCCGGAGAAAACGACTCGACGCCTCTTCCTATCTCCCTGGCGTATTTCCGCAGAAAGTGCATTGCGAGCAGGGGAATATCCGAACGGAGTTCCCTCAACGGCGGCATGTGGACATGAATGACATTCAGACGGAAATATAAGTCCTGCCGGAAGCGGCCAGCCGCGATCTCGGCCTTCAGATCCTTGTTCGTGGCCGCCAACAGGCGAACGTCTATCGGGATCGGTCTTCTTCCACCGACCCATTCCACTTCACGCTCCTGAAGAACACGAAGAAGCTTGGCCTGCGCGCTCAAACTCAGGTCCCCTATTTCGTCGAGAAAGAGTGTGCCTCCGTTTGCAGACTCAATCCGGCCTACCCGCCGCTCGACGCCGGTCGCCACTCCCTTTTCAATTCCAAACAGCTCGCTCTCGACCAATGGCTCGGGTAACGCCGCACAGTTTACGGCGACGAAAGGCTTTGGCCTGCGCGGACTCATGTAATGGACCGCACGCGCTGAAAGCTCCTTGCCTGTTCCATTTTCTCCGGTGATCAATACTGAAACTGATGTTCCAGCAGTTCTTTCGATCAGGGCGCGAATGTCGTTGATTTTAGAATTGGTTCCTAGAATATTCTTGCTGGTAAACCTCTCCTCGACTTCCTTCCGAAGCCCCTGGTTTTCTTCGATCAGTTCCTGTTGCCGCTCTTCGAGATTCGACAACTCCCGAGCGTTTTCCAGGGCAATGGCGGCCTGCGCGGCGAGGGCTTCCACAAACTGTTCGTCCTCGGAGAGGAACTTACCCTCCCGCTTATTGAGGACCTGGAAAACACCGATGATCTCCCGCTTGATGTTCCGAAGCGGCACGCTCAGGACGTTGCGGGTGTGGTACCCGGTGACCGAATCGACGGACGGATAAAAGAGCGGAGACTTATACGCGTCTTCGATGGCAAGTGTCTTCCCTGCAATTACGACGGCGCCGGCAATGCCCAGCCGTGCATCGAACCGAATGGTGTCATCCACGCCAAGCGCGATCTTCGCCCAGAGTTCTCCTCTTTCCCTGTCCAGCAGGAAAATGGTGGCGCGTTCCGCATCCACGAGTTTTGCCGCCTCGGCCGCGATAATGTTCAGCAACTCGTCAAAGTTCTTCTCCGAGTTGATGCGCCGCGAAATCTCCAGCAGCGAAGTGAACTTATCGATGACTGTGTGAGGGGATTTGAGCTGTACTTTCATATAATTCTAATTATGCGCTCACGAAGCTTCCCCGGATTTTCCAAAGAAGGGCTCGCGTTCCTTCGCTCACTGAAGCGACATAATAATCGCGAATGGTTTCAGGAGCGAAAAGGTATTTATGAGTCCGAGCTGAAGACCCCCATGAACAGGCTGATTGCGACGCTCGCCGAGGACTTCGAGAACTTCGCGCCGGAGATGGTCGCCTCGCCAAAGGCCTCCGCTTACCGGATATATCGGGATACGCGTTTTTCGAAAAACAAAACTCCTTATAAGACCCATGTGGCCGCGGTTTTCCCGCGCCAGGGCCTTGGCAAGCACGAGGGAGCAGGATTCTATCTGCATGTCGGCTGCGACGAGGTCCTTATTGGCGGTGGCCTGTATATGCCGCTTCCCGAGGACCTCGCAGCGTTGCGCTCGCACATTTCCGACAACTGGGGCCAGCTTCGTTCCATCGTTAAATCTCGCTCGTTCCGCCGCTTGCTCGGAGATATTACGGGCGAACAACTCGTCCGTGTGCCGCGCGGTTATGCCGCCGATCATCCGGGAGGCGATTACCTGAGGATGAAACAGTTCCTGGCAGGACGCAGCCTGGAACCGGAGGTGGCGGGGACCCCGGAATTCTACGCCCTGGCCGTCGAGACCTTTCGCACGATGTTGCCGCTCATCCGCTTCCTGAATGAGCCGATTGTTCGGAGGCACAGGATTCGCGAGCGGCAGGACGCAATGCTTCGTTAGCACATCAGCTTGATTGCTGCGCCCTATTCGCCGCCGCTCATTTTGAAGCTGCGGTCGTCGATCCGTCGATCAATGGCAAGAATACCGTCCAGATGGTCGAACTCGTGTTGCAGCAATTCGCTCAGGTCCCCCTCTGCCTCTAGCTCGCGCCTGAGCCCCTTGTGATCCTGATAGCGGACAGCCACTTTATGGTTGCGCTTAACTCGCACCAGGAGCCCGGGGAAACTGAAGCAGTCATCCCACAATTCAAAGGTTTCCCTGCTCCGCTCCACGATCTCGGGATTGATGAAGTCGAATTTCTCGCCTGAGACGAGCCTGACGAAGCTGATCCTCTGAAGTTCGCCGATTTGAACGGCGCTGATCCCGCGCCCCCAACCGCTGGCCGCACGGAATCCGGCAAGTGTATCGTCCAGATCGCGAAGCACCTGGCGGGTTTCCTCACAGACGGGATCGGAAACGCGAAGCGAAGCTGTCCATAGAAGCGGGTTTCCCAGCCGGACGATCGCGCGCACAGCCATGCTGTGGATGCTACTTGAACCGCAGTCCCCTATTCCATGAAGATTTCCTCCTCTTCATAACAATCCGGATCGTCGTAAACAACGACCCCGCCTTCTTTCGCCAGCCGGCATAGCCGGCAGTCCTGGTCGAAGAATTCGTCGGCGTCGAAGCCTTCTGTGCGAACTCTTACGAGTTCGGAAGAAGGCCGGTCCAGGTGGACTAACGTAAAGCGGCCTTTACGGGAAATGATCGCGTTCCGGCCGTAAAGCAGGAAGATCTCTTCGTTGGAAAGCATGTGCGTGAAAAGGGGGAAAAGCGAAGGGCAGGCTGAGTATACGACAAGGCCGGTTTAAATTCGCCCGTAGTCGTCCTGAAGTCTTTGGATGTCGTCTTCGCCAAGGTAGGCGCCGCGCTGAATTTCTATAAAGATCAGATTTTCGCCGCCGATATTCTCTATACGATGAGCAACTCCTGCCGGGACATCGACGGTGTCTCCGGGAGAAAGGACGATTTCTCGTCCGTCAAGAGTGACTTTGGCTTTGCCGCCCACAACCATCCAGTGTTCGGCACGCATTGAATGCATCTGGTAACTCAGGCGTTTTTGTGGCAAGACCTGGATGCGTTTTACTTTGTAGTCGTCGGATTCGTCGAGGACCGTGAAATTTCCCCATGGCCGCTCGTCGTGGTGGGGTGAAGTAGCAGGTGTTGAGGGCATGGCGCGAGATTATAATGCCCATCTTGGCGAAGTCCACCGACAAATGCCTTGACTGCCTAAACCGGGGCTGCCAACATCGCAGGGCGAGGCGTGGGAGGAGATAATAGAGCCACATGCACGTAAGGTTCTGGGGAACACGAGGTTCAATTCCAACACCGGGCAAGAGCACTGCCGTATTTGGCGGTAACACCTCCTGCACCGAGATTCTCACGGATGACGGAACGCAGATCGTACTTGATTCCGGTACGGGTATTCGTGAACTCGGCCTGGACATGTTGCGTAATCGAACCGGCCCCCACCGAATACATCTCCTGATCGGGCATACGCATTGGGATCACATCCAGGGGTTTCCCTTTTTTACGCCGGCATTCCTCCCCGGAACCGAATTGAATATTTATGGTTCGGCTGGTTTTCAGCGAAGCCTTGAGGACTCGTTGTCGGGACAAATGCAGTACTCCTACTTCCCCGTCAAGCTCACGGACCTTTCGAGCAGGATTCACTACACGGAACTTGAGGAAGGATTCTTCCGCATCGGTGATGTGTTCATTGAGACGCAGTACCTGAATCATACTGCCCCGACTGCCGGGTTCAGGATTACCAGCGCTGGAACAACGGTGGCATACATTGCGGACCATGAGCCGTTCTGGAATTCTCCCGGCCCTGTGTTTCACCATCCCGGCGATCAACGTCACATTGAATTCCTGAAGAACTGCGACCTGCTCGTACATGACGCTCAATATCCGAACGAGGAGTACCGCACCAAGATGGGTTGGGGTCATAGCCCAATCGACTACGTCGTTGATGTTGCGCTTGCAGCCGGCGTGAGCCGCTTGGCGCTGTATCACCACGATCCCATGCACGATGACGATACTGTCCTCCGTTTCCAGGAGCAGGCGCGGCAGCGCGTGGCGGCGGCCGGCTCGAATATGGAAGTCTTTGCGGCGGCCGAGGGAGTCTCGTTAGAGCTTTCCGGAAAGGGATTGGTACCGACCTTTCCTGAAACGTCGGCTCTGGACCGCCGCCCGATTTCGGGCGGACGCGTGCTTGTGGTTACGGACAAACATGCCGATGTGGCAGCGATCGAATCGGTGCTTCCGGATGACGGACTGCAACTGACGTCGGCCATCAGCGGATCTTCTGCGTTGGAGCGCGTGGTGAGTCTTGCTCCGGACCTGGTGATCATCAATGCGAAACTGCCTGACGGTGAAGGCGCCAGCTTCATCCAGCCTTTGCGCGCAGCGCTGGGCAGGCCCGAACTACCCGTCCTGCTTCTTACGGAAGGCCGCGACGGCACCGAATCGTTGTACAGCGCGGAAAGTATCGCAACCGACTACCTGGCCAAGCCGTTCAGTCCCCCAATGCTTCGAACCCGGGTACGCGCGTGGCTTGCCCGAACGATCGGCGCCAACGGACACAATGTCGAAGTTGCGCTGGCTTCGCAAGCAGACGCCAAGAAACAGGCTTCGGCCGAACCGCTTGAGATTGAAGCAGCCCGAAAGGATTACATCGAGAACATCGGCGCCATCCCGTTGCTCCGTCCGCTGACAGCGGAACAACTGCAACAACTGGTTTCCCAGTCTACAGAACGCGTTTATCCAGCCGGCGAACTGATCATCCGGCAGGGCGAGAACGGCGACGCCGTCTACCTGATCCTCAGGGGACGCGTGCGCATCGTCGAACCGGTTCCCGATAGCCCCGTGGAGGTATTTCTCGGAGAACTGGGAGAGGGCGAAGTATTTGGAGAACTCGGCATTCTGAAGGAGCGGCCACGTTCGGCAACCGTCATGACCCTGGAACGTACAACCTGCCTTCGAATTCCGGAAAAAGCCTTTGTCGCTGCGCTTCAGGGTTCGGCGGAATTATCGATGGGCCTGTTGCGGGTTCTGGCCGGCCGGTTATATGACGCCGATCGGCTGCTGGCGCGGTACGCACCTGATCCCCTCACTGGCTTGCCTGGGCGCCGTGCATTCCACGAGATGTATCGCAGGCTCACGGCAGGAATCCGGCGCCGAAAGAAGAGCGTTCTGCTACTCGCGGTGGATGTCGTCAATCTTCGCGAAATCAACGACCGGTTCGGCTACTCCGTCGGAGACGATGTCCTGCGGACCGTCGCCGACGCGCTGAGCGATTCCTCTCGTACGACGGACCTGGTCTGCAGGTATGGGGGCGACGAATTCGCCGCTCTCCTGCTTGAGGCCGGCGGCGACAGCGACGCCGACGTCATCGTCAACCGGGTCCAGCAAAAGCTCAATGCACTGGCGGTACACCGCGGCCTGCCGCTGGCCGTGGAGTGCATCAT
>CAMAWS010000133.1 GCA_945861845.1 Candidatus Sulfopaludibacter sp. SbA3
TCGGCATCTTCGACAAACTCGGATTGCAGCCGGGCAAATCGTCGTTCGGTAAAGCCGTAATGATGGGTATTCCAATCGCCTCGCTGATTGGAGGCGTCGGCACGCCTGCCGGAAGCTCGATCAACATTCTGGGTCTCAACATCATTGAACAGAACGGCGGCGCCCGCGTCCCGTTCCTGCATTGGATGGCGATCGGTATGCCTATGGTAATCATCCTTCTGCCAATTGCTGCGTGGGTGATCTGCAAGTTCTATCCGCCGGAGATCAAGACCATCGGCAACATCGAGGAAATCCATCGTGACCGCAGAGAGATGGGATCGATGAGCGCGAAAGAAAAGAAAGTACTGGTGGTCATGGCGGCGATGCTCGTGTTCTGGATTGCGAGTACCTGGTATCCGGCTTTCGACACGACGCTCGTCGCCATCCTGGGCGCATGCGTGATGTTTCTTCCCGGCATGAATATTTTCGACTGGAAGGAAGTTCAGGGGGCCGTGGGTTGGGACGCGCTGCTCATGATCGGCGGTGTAACATCGCTTGGACAGTTGTCGGGCAGAACCGGCCTGGCAAAATGGATGGCCGATTCGACGCTCAGCGGTCTTGCGGACTGGAACATCATCCTGGTCATCGCATTCATCAGTGCATTCATCGTGCTCATCCACCTGATGCTGCCGATCAATCCCGTTATCGTTGTCGCGATGATTCCGCCAATCATGGTCCTGGCAAACACCGCAGGCGTGAACCCGGCCCTGTACGCGCTGCCCGTGATCTTTACGGCTTCGTGCGCGTTTCTCCTGCCCCTGGATGCGGTGCCGCTGGTGACTTACGGCAAGGGCTATTACAGGATGTTCGACATGTTCGTTCCCGGAATGGTCATCAGCGCAATCTGGGTAGTTGTGATGACGGCATTGCTGCTCATGATCGGTCCCCTGGTAGGCCTTATATAAGGTTGCGTTGTGACCAGGAATCCCGCAGTCGGCTTCATCGGGTTCGGTGAAGCCGGCTCGCATATCGCGCGAGGCTTGCGCTCGGCCGGTGTCGAGCGCATCTTTGCCTTCGATATCGCCACGCACTCGCCTGATTTCGGTCCCGGAATCCAGCAGCACGCGAAAGAGAGCCAGACCCGGTTAGCCGCCTCGCCCCAGGAACTCGCCCAATCCGCCGAGATCCTTATTTCAGCAGTCACGGCAAGCTCCGCGCTGGATGCGGCGAAGCAGACTGTTCCCTTCCTTGGCGCCAGTCACATGTACGCGGACATCAACTCGGTGTCTCCCGCGCTGAAGGGCGAGATCGCGCAAGTCATCGGCACAAGCGCTACCGGGTTTATCGAAGCCGCTGTGATGGCGCCGGTTCCGCCGTACGGCCATCGCGTCCCGATGCTGCTGAACGGGAGTTCGGCAGCCCAGTTCGCGGAAGCGCTCGCTCCGTTCGGCATGAAGTTCGAAATCCTTTCCGGAAAGATCGGAACGGCGGCGGCAGTGAAAATGTGCCGCAGCATCGTTGTGAAGGGTCTTGAGGCGCTGCTTTTCGAATGCGTGCTCTCCGCCAGCCGCTTCGATGCCGAAGACCGGGTTTTTGCGTCATTGAATGAAAGTTTTCCTGGAATCGACTGGAAAAAGCTCGCGAACTATATGGTTGGCCGCGTCGTGGTGCATGGTGAGCGACGGGCGCACGAAATGGAAGAAGTATCCGAAACCCTTCGTTCCATCGGCATCGAACCGATAATGGCCGAAGCGGCAGCGCGCCGGCAGGCGTGGTGCGCGGAACTGGGCTTGCGGAAGCATTTTGGCTCGGACGGGCCGAAAAGCTATGAGGAAGTGACCAGGCTGATTAATTCACTGGTTACCGAAGAGAAATGATTGAGGAGGCGCAAATGTCTTTCTGGAAACGCGTGTTGATCGTGGCATCCGTTGTTCTTGCAGTGAGCGCACTGGGCGTGTCCGTCCTGGCCCAGACTCAGGAAACGGTCCGAACGGTGGATCCCGGGGTTGTCGCGACGACGCTGATGGACCGTGGAGAGGTGCGGATTCTCCGCGTCGAGATTGCGCCGGGCGGCGAGCGCCAGGTTCACACGCACAACGACGTCCAATTCCACGTCTTCGTGCCGATCAGTGGAGCAGTCCAGCTTGCGATCGGGTCGGAAAAGCCAGTGGAAGTTGGCGCGGGCAAGGCGCAGTTTTTTAAGGCCAATACGCCGCACGGGTGGAAAAACATTGGAAACGTCCCGGCGGTCGTTATGGAGTTCTTCGTGAAGACTGGATCTCCACAGGCGGCGGTGGCCTCGATTCCGTAGGTTGAGCCTTCGCTGTGGGCGCGGGGCTTCAGCCCCGTGCAAAGGTCCAAACAATCTTAGTTGATCCTGGCACGGGGCTAAAGCCCCCGCCCACAGGTAGACTCAAACGTTCGAGCGCACTGATGGGGGGGCGCTGAATGCGAATCCTCGTTGTTGAAGACGAACACAAAGTAGCGAAGGCGCTGAAGGAAGGACTCGAAGGCGAGCACTACGACGTCGATGTAGCGCATACGGGCGAGGACGCATTTTTTCGCGTCAACACCGAGCAGTTCGACATGATTCTTCTCGACCTGAACCTTCCGGGCCGCAGCGGCATGGAGATACTGAAGACCATCCGCAAGCGGGGCGTCGAGACGCCCGTCTTGTTGCTGACGGCGCGCGATGCCGTCGAAGACCGTGTGGCGGGCCTGAACAGCGGCGCCGATGATTACCTGGTCAAGCCATTCGCCTTCACCGAGCTGCTGGCCAGGATCCGCGCACTGTTACGCCGCGGCCGAGCCGCGGAAACGCTTCATCTCTGCATTGCGGATCTCGACATGGACCTCGTAACCCGAAAACTCACCCGTTCGGGCAAAGCGATCGAAGTGACGACGCGCGAATTCGAGATCCTTGAATTCATGCTCCGGCACCAGGGGCAGGTCATCATGCGCGACATGATGGCTCGCGAGGTCTGGAAGGAATCCGCGCGCGGCACGCCAATCAACAATGTAATCGACGTGCACATTGCGCGCCTCCGCAGGAAAATCGACCAGGACCAGACTGTGAAATTAATCCACACCGTCCGTGGCGTTGGATTTATGCTACGTGAGGGGGAACCGTGATCCGTTCGCGCCTTCTGAAAAGCGTGCGTCTTCACCTGACGCTTTGGTACACCGCCGCCATGGTGGTCGTACTCGCGTTATATGCGTCCGCGGTTTTTGCATTCGTGCAAAGCAGCGTATCGAGCGGGCTCGACGCGCGACTTCGGGCCGAGTTCCAGTGGCCGGCCGAAATGCTGGACAAGTTGCCCGACGGCACTATTGCTCCCTACGATGAAACCGACAACTCAACCAGCCCCTGGTTGCAGGTCTACAGCCCCGAAGGAAAGCTTCTCTATCAAACGATGCTCGCCCGCCTGACGCCCGTCCCGCAGGGCGAAGAATTGGCTGCAAGAGCAGACGGCAAGATCGTGTCGATTCCAGACACCACTCCGCCGGTTCGCGTGTTGAGCGGCCTGGCAAGAATAGGCGACCAGCCGGTTGTGATCCAGGTGGCAAGGTCAGAGGCGCCGATGTGGCAGGAGCTTACGGACCTGTTGCTGGTGCTTCTGCTGGGCCTGCCTCTTGGAGTCATTGCCGCGGGCCTTGGCGGTTTCGTGCTCGCCCGGCGCGCCCTGGCTCCGGTTGACCGGATGGCGGAACACGCTCGCCTGATTACGGCAGAACGACTGAAAGATCGCCTGCCAGTCGACAATCCGGACGACGAGCTTGGCCGGCTGGCAACTGTCTTCAACGAAACCCTCACAAGGCTGGAATCGTCCTTCGAGAGAATGCGCCGCTTCACGCTCGATGCGTCGCACGAACTCAGGACTCCGCTCACGGCAATTCGCACCGTCGGCGAGGTCGGCCTTCGGGGCAGGCGCGACGAGATTGCGTATCGTGAAATCATCGGCAGCATGCTTGAAGAAGCGGACCGCCTGTCGCAACTGGTAGACCGCCTGTTGATGCTTTCAAGGGCCGACAGCCCTCAAAGCAACCTCTCCGCAGACAACGTGGATCTTTGCGGTCTGGTTCGGGACGTTGCGGCGCAGCTGGGCGTGCTGGCCGAGGAAAAGCAGCAGTCGATAACGCTGGAGCTGGCCGGCAACCCGCGGTGGACAGGAGACGAACTGGTCTTAAGGCAGGCAGTGCTCAACCTTCTGGATAACGCAATCAAATACACCCCTGCGGGCGGGCACATCAAGGTTTCGCTGGCGGAAACCAGCGCCGGTGTGAACGTCGAGGTCAGCGACAACGGCCCTGGCATTCCCACGGAGTTGCATTCGCTGATCTTTGATCGCTTCTTCCGCGCGGATGAAGCCCGCACCAGCGGCAGCGGCACCGGACTCGGATTGTCGATTGCAAAATGGGCAGTGGAAGTTAATGGAGGACAGCTCACCCTGGAAGATTCGCACGGCGTCGGGAGTACATTCCGCATCAACCTGCCCCAGGAGTCTTTGGCAGCGCCGGCTGTAGCGTCGTTCAGATAAGACGCACTTTCAGACCTCCTGATCTCACCCGGGAAATCAGCCGGATCGGTGAAATCGAAGTGAACTCCAATGGCGCGAAGCATCCGATTGGACACTCCCCTGCTGAGGGCTTTGCGCAAAAAAGCCGCGTAGCGGCGAAAGACTTTAGCCACGGGCGTCAGCCCGTGGTTCAAACAAGCACATGATGTTTAGCCCCAGCGGGGCGGCATAACAGGCAAGTATCGTGCTGTGCCGCACCTGCGGTGCTGATGTTCGGTAGTTCCGTCAACCACGGGCTGACGCCCGTGGCTAAAGTGTTTCGCCGCTCCGCGGCTTTCTTTCAGACTCAGCTCATCCTGAATTCCACGAGACCAGGAAGTCTGACCTTGAATTGGATCTGCGAAGAAGCAGTTCCGGTCGCGCTATAATCCCCTACCTGAAAGGCAAATGTGATGGTCTGGTTTCGCAAATGGATGATTCTCATCCATCGGTACCTTGGCATTCCGCTGGGCCTGGTATTCATTGCCTGGTTCCTCTCGGGAATCGCGATGATGTACGCCCGCGACATGCCGGGCCTCACTCCGCAGGCGCGCCTCGATCACATGCCGCCGCTGGATATGGAACGGGTATGGATTACGCCTTCACAGGCCGCCGAGGGCGCCAGCCTTGGAATCAATCCCGGACGAGTTACGCTGCTGACTGTGATGGGCCGGCCCGCATACCGGTTTGCCGGGCGCGAGACAGCCACGATTTTTGCCGAGACCGGCGAAAGGCTCGTGGAACTGGGTGAAGCAGGGGTGGTAAACATCGCCGCAAGCTTCATGAATCTCCCACGGGAGGAAATGTTCCACGCCGGCGTCCTTACGGAACCGGACCAGTGGACCATCGCCGAGCGCGGCAGGATGCCTTTGCACAAGATCGTTGTCAATGATGCCGCGCGCACACATCTGTACATCTCGCCCACACTCGGCGAGGTGCTGGTGTTGACGACGCGGGGAACGCGCGCCCTGGCATGGGTTGCCGCAATTCCGCACTGGTTCTATTTCACGCCCCTGCGGCTCAATGGCGCACTGTGGCGCGGAGTCATTCTCTGGATTTCCGGCCTTGGCGCCGTGCTGGCGCTCATCGGCATTGTGCTGGGCATCATCCAGTTTTCCCCATCACGCCGCAGCGGTTCCTATATTCCCTATTCGGGCTGGATGCGATGGCATTACATCACCGGCGTGGTGTTCGGCCTGCTGACTTTTACCTGGGTATTCAGTGGAATGCTTTCGATGCAACCATGGGATTGGGCATCGGGCGGCGACGAAATAGCGGACGGAATTCCCCAGGCATTGAGCGGGGGCGCGCCGGACCTGGCAGATTTTCCGGCCCTGAATGCCGAAGAATGGAAGACTGCATTGGACGGCCGGGCGGCAAAAGAAGTCGCGTTTGTCCGGATTCAAGGCGATCCTTACTACCTCGTGCGCGGAGCTGAGGAGAAGCCCCTGCTGCTAAACCCCAAAGGCGAAGCATCGGAGAATCTCTTCGATACTGCCGAGCGGCCTCTCGCGATAAAGAGCGAACCGTTTTCAGTGGACTCTGTGATGGGCCTTGTGAAGGAAGTTCACCCGGATGTGCCGATCGCTGAATCCGAACTTCTTTCGCAATATGACTCCTACTACTATTCGAACGACGGCGCGCGGCCCTTGCCGGTCTTGCGGATCAAGTTCGGGGATCCGGAAAACACGTGGCTCTATATTGATCCGCGCCTGAGCCAGATCACCGGCCTGTACACTCGACTTGGCCGCGTCGAACGCTGGATCTACCACGGATTCCACAGCCTGGATTTCTCATTCTGGTATTACAACCGGCCACTCTGGGATATCGCCGTCATCCTGCTCAGCATTGGTTGCATCGCATCGAGCGGCCTGGGATTAGTTGTCGGCCTCAAGCGTGTGCTCCGATACCTGAGACGGACCCTCGCTCACGGCCTTTTCCCTTGACAGTTTTTCAACGTCCTTTAATACTCATTGAAAATTTGGAGGTGTTTGTATGCGGTATACATTTGCTTTGATAGCTGTAGTGATCGTCATCATTTCTGCAGTCCCTGCGATGGCGCACCATTCTTTTTCGGCAGAGTTCGACGCAACCAAACCACTAAAGATGTCCGGTGTCGTGACAAAGGTCGAGTGGATGAACCCTCACGTCTATTTCTATATCGACGTTAAGGACGAGGCTACGGGGAAGGTCAACAACTGGGCTTTTGAAATGGGCAGCCCGAATGGCCTCACGGGTCAGGGATGGACGCGGAGTACGATGAAAGTCGGCATGGTTCTGGCCGTTGATGGAACCCGCGCAAAGGACGGGAGCTTCAAAGGGAACGCCAGAAACGTAACTCTGGACGGCAAGAAGCTCGGGGCAGCGTCGAGCCAGGTACAATAAGGCGCGCAGTAACGGCTGAGGAGGACTAAAGTGCGAAATCGTTTGTTTGCCGGCTTCATTATTATGACGGCGTTTGTCTTGGTGCTGTCATCGCTCGTGGCCCTGCTCGCGGCGCCTACATTGGCTGCGTCCCCGGCTCCCCTGGTGCAGGGTGCTCGGGGCGGCCAGGCTGCGCCTGCCCTGCCCACCCCGCGCTTGCCCGATGGGACAGTGAATCTGGGCCGTGTCCCGGGTGAGAAGGGAATGTGGAGCTTGCCGTACATCACCAACTTTGCCAACGTCGCGGTCGGACGTCCGGCTGCCAATCCCCAGCGTGGTGGCGGAGGTCCGCGAGGCGGCGCAGCTTCCGAGCCGTGGATTCCCTTCCAGAAATGGGCTGCCTCCCTCTACGACTACAACTCGAACAACGAATCGAAATACGATCCAGAGGGATATTGTCTCCCTCCAGGCGGCCCGCGGGCATTTGGGACTCCTTATCCCATGGAGATCGTGCAGCAGCCCGAACACAAACGGATCTTCATCATTTTTGAAGGCGGCG
Organism: Candidatus Sulfopaludibacter sp. SbA3; assembly: GCA_945861845.1. GTDB lineage: Bacteria > Acidobacteriota > Terriglobia > 20CM-2-55-15 > 20CM-2-55-15 > CAMBFR01. Next base: position 7,459 of record CAMAWS010000133.1, read on the forward strand.
CCCACATCTGGCGCGACATCCATATGGATGGACGCCCACATCCAACGGGCGATGAAATCAAGGGGCAAACGTGGAACGGCCATTCGGTGGGCCACTGGGATGGAGATACGCTGGTCGTAGATGTTGTCGGTTTCAACGAAGGAACCTGGGTCGACTATTTCGGCCATCCCCATACGGACCAGCTGCACGTCACCGAAAAGTTCTCCAGACCCAACAAGAATACGCTTCACTACGAAGCCACCATCGACGATCCGGGCGCCTACACGAAACCATGGAGTGTCGCCTGGGATATTCCATGGAGGCCCGACGGCGAAATGCAGGAATACATCTGTCAGGAAAACAATCAGTACTTGATAGACATGACAGATGACTTCGGACAGCCGCTGCTCACTCCAACCAAGAGGTAAAAAAGGGGTCCGGCCGGTCATTTCCTATTTTATGAACTACAAGAAATTAGGAAATGACC
>CAMAWS010000134.1 GCA_945861845.1 Candidatus Sulfopaludibacter sp. SbA3
TGCCGCCGGTGTAATTGAAATCTCCGAGGAGGGATTTACGGGCGGCAAAGCCTTCGATCCGCAATCGATTCTGGTAAAGAGGCCGGTCGGCCAGGCGCATGTTGGTTTCGAACGTGAATCGCCCGGTATTTCTTCCGTCGGTGAACAACTCGGGCAAATCGCCCGTAGCGTCTCGATTGATGTACTCGAAGCCGGCGCCAATCAGAAACCGGTAGTTGGGTATGTGGCGGAGATTCAGTCTCAACGCGTTGGCCTTGTAGTTGAAACGGGCGCGTGGCCGGGATTCACCGCGAATGACGGGTGACAGGTCCCACCGTTCGGAACGCCATGTCTGTCCGAGGTCGAGAAACACAATGCCCGGCAGCGGCAGGGGAATCCTCAGCCTGCCGTCTGCGCGCCGCCGGTCCGGATCCCATCGATAGGACGAATTGAAGTTGATCCCGCCATCGTTGAGGTTCCACAAATCCAGGTAAGCCGTGTCGACCGGCGCGCCCTTCAGAAGATTAAAAAGGATGTTGGTTCCAGAGTTCGTTTTCGCCGTTGTCCGGACAATTGCGTTGTACCGGTCGGGAACCAGGGTCGGCTCGATTTCGATCCCGGCGTTCGAAAAGCTCTCTGCCTCCAACAGCCTTGCTTCCGTCGTTTTCCATTCCTCATAGCGAAGTACGCTGGACGTGCGGAAGGCCGTGGCTTCGCGGACCACCGGGTTTGTGAAATCCAGGTAGTAGTTGTGAAGAATGTCCTCGATGAAAGGCCGGCCCGTTTTGTTCCAGGACTGCAGCGCGGACTGGACCTTGCCCTCGGACATATCGATGTTGGCAAGCAGGTCCGACGCGTATGCATTAGCCGGATCCACGGCAAGCGCCTGGAGCAGCGCCGACTTCGCCCGATCCACTTCACGTTTCGCCAGATAGACACCCGCGAGTTCGTTGTGGAACCGGACGTCCTGGGGATAGCGGCCGAGTGCTTCCTGTAGCAGCGCCTGCGCCTTGTCGTAGTCGCGCATGTTTCCATGCGCGACTGCAAGGTAGAGATAGGTATCGGAAGCCGGGTTGGCCGCCAATGAGGCGGAAAGAATTTCGACGGCGCGGATGAACTCGCCTCGCTCGATCGCGGCGCGGCCCTCTTCAACCTGGCCGAATGCGGGAGTGGCCGTCAATCCCATCGAACCAAAGAGGACGGCGATAAAGACAACAGTAGAGGAAACAAGCCGTATTGGGATTGGGCCGCCAAACCTGTCACGAATCATCGCTTGCCTCACTCCGGCAGTGATTATAGAGTCGCAACATGAAAACACTGGGATCTTTTCTCCTCTTGATTGTGTTGTCGCTGGCGGCAATGCCTGCCCACGCGAGCGACCTTACTTTGTATGGCGGTTTTCAGCGGCAGGGGGCGGTGACCCTGGACACGGGCACGACAAGTCAGTTGGGCAAGGCCGTTACGCAAACGTTCGATCCGACAAATTTTGGAGTGTTTGGTATCCGTTATGGTCACGGCCGGGTGGTAGGGTCGGAACATACGTTGGCGTACACACCGAATTTCATTGAGAGCGCCCGGAAGGCCATTCTGTACAACAGCAACTTGATAATTCAGGCGCCTACGCCAATCGTTCGTCCTTACGGAACTGTCGGCGTTGGAGCCATCTTGACAATGGGCGACTCGGTTCTGAATATCGGCAAGAAGTTTGCCATCAACTACGGTGGGGGGCTGAAAATTCTACCCGCGGGGCCGGTTGGAATCCGTTTCGACGTTCGTGGCTACACGATTCCCAGCGTACAGCGCAGCGGATCGTCGATCGAGAGTAAAACGCTGAACATTGCCGAGGTGAGCGTGGGTGTCCTCTTCTCAAAATGATCCCGGCGGCTGGACATACGCCGGCCTGTTTCTTACCACTCTTTCGCTTCTGCAACTTGAACTCTTCCTGACGCGCATCTTCAGCGTCACGATGTGGTATCACTTCGCGTTCATGGCCATATCGCTGGCCATGTTCGGCCTGGCGGCCGGAGCCGTCCTTGTGGAGGTGATGCGTCGGCGCGATGCGCACCTGACGCTGGCGAATACGGGTCTTCTCTTTGCGCTGAGCAGCGCGGTCTGCTTTGTAGTCCAGTTAAGCATCCCCACGGATCCAGAGACCCGGTTAGCCTGGACCGTGCTGGCGTTCACGATTATCGCTGTCCCTTTCGTTTTCGCCGGCATCGTTGTTTGCGTCGCGCTGACAAGATTTCCCGCGCACACCGGCGCCATGTATGCGGCGGACCTTGCGGGTTCGGCGGTTGGGTGCGTTCTTACCATTCCAATTCTTGACAATATTCACGCGCCCACTGCCGTGATCCTTAACGCCGGCATCGCGGCCCTGGGCGCCTGCGCATTCGCGATTCCGATGCGAGGTCATAGACCGCGCCTGCAGTGGGGGACGGCCGGGGCCGCGCTTGTCCTGCTGATCCTGGCTGGTGTCAATCAGTCCACCAGGTTCATCGACATCCAATGGATTAAGGGCGGGCGGAATCGCGGCGGCGGGCTGTATGAAAAATGGAACGCCCTGTCGCGCATTCACGTTCGCGAAACGGGAAGCGATCCGTTTGGATGGGGAATGAGTCCCGCGTACCGGCCGCAGTACAAGTCGGACCAGTTGTACCTGAACATCGATTCAGGCGCGGCGACCGTGATCACGAAATTTGACGGCAACATGGATCGGCTCGAGCACCTGAAATACGACGTCACCGCCCTTGCGCACTATCTAAGAAAAGATACAAACGTGCTTGTGATCGGAGTTGGCGGAGGCAGGGACATCCTTGCGGCCCTGGCGTTCGGGCAGAAACGTGTTGTCGGAGTGGAAATCAATCCGGATATCCTCTCCGTACTTACAGGGCGCTTCGCGGACTACTCCGGAAATCTCCAGAAGCTCCCTTCTGTTTCGCTGGTTCACGACGAGGCGAGGAGCTATATCGCGCGTTCAGCCGAAAAATTCGGCATCATACAGGCGTCTCTCATCGACACGTGGGCGGCCAGTTCGGCCGGCGCATACGTGCTTACCGAGAACGGGCTTTACACCAGGGAAGCCTGGCTGACGTTTCTCAATCATCTTACCGACGACGGAATTCTCACAATGTCGCGCTGGTACTACGAAGCGCAGCCCGCCGAAACGTTGCGGCTGGCGGCGCTGGCAACCTCGTCCCTGGTCGAGATGGGAGTGTCCAATCCCCGGCAACACATCATCATCGTCCGCAAGCAGGACAGCTCCGAAACCGGCGAATACAGCGTGGCTACGATTCTTGTTTCGCGGCGGCCATTCACGGAAAACGAAATCGGCGCTCTAACGGAAATTTCACGGTCGATGGAATTCGTGCCTGTGCTTACGCCGCGGTTCGCGGAACGGCCGGAGTTTGCGGCCGTCGCCACACTCGGAAAGTACGACGAACTGATCCGGCAGTATCCTTTGAATATCGAAGCGCCGACCGACGACACACCGTTTTTCTTTCACATGCTGCGCGCGAGGGACCTGCTGAAAGCTTCGACATACCAGGGGATGAACGAAACCAATCTCAAGGCTGTCCGAGTGCTTGGAACGCTGCTTGCCGTGGTCAGTATCCTGAGTTTCGCTGCGATTGGCATTCCTCTCGCATTGCGCAAGCAGGTCCGCGACCGCCAATCGGCGGCGCTGATGGTTTATTTCGCCGCCATCGGGCTAGCCTTCATGATGGTCGAGATCGGACAGCTTGAGCGGCTGATCGTGTTCCTGGGTCACCCCATTTATGGACTCACCGTGGTTCTTTTCGTGCTCCTGGTGTCTTCGAGTCTTGGCAGCCTCTCGTCCGATCGGCTGGGCCGTTTCATCTGGGCCCTCCCGGTGGTGTTGGGAATGTTTATCGTTTCGAGCCCGCTGATCACCGGCGCATTCGTAGCATCTTCAACCGCAGTCCGAATTGCCATCTCTGCCGCGATGTTGTTCCCCTCCGGATTCCTGATGGGCATGGCCTTTCCGGTCGGAATAAGGCTTGCCGCCCTTCGTGAGGGGGCGCCGACGGCATGGTACTGGGGCATCAACGGTGCGTTCTCGGTCATCTCTTCCGTGCTGGCTGTTTTCATCGCAATCTTCTGGGGAGTTACCGCTACGCTGGTCGCCGGACTTTGCGTCTACCTGTTGGCATTAATGGCGCTCCTGCGTTGCAGGCTTCAAACATCAGTATGAAACTCAGGAAAATTCTTCATCCGGCGGTCTGGCTCTTCGTTCTATTCGTTTCAATTTCTGCGATTTCGGTGGACCGTATCAAAATCCACACGGAGTCGCTCACCGGACTAACCAGCGAAGGCAGGCGCGCGGGTTCCGAGGGCGCCGCGCTTGCGGCCCAGTACATAGCCGGACAGCTCGGTGAAATAGGTTTCCAGACCCAGATGCAGGAGTTCGGCGGCAATCGCAAGAACGTGATCGCAAAGAGCGGCACGGCTGAAAGGTACATCCTGCTCGGCGCGCATTACGACGGGCAGGGAAGGGGATTCCCATCAGCCAGCGACAATGCGGCTGGCGTCGCGGTGGTTTTGGAAGTAGCGCGGGAACTGCAAGCCAAAAATCTTCCGGTCTCGCTGGTCGTGGCTGGATTTGACGACGAAGAACAGGGCCTGAACGGCTCCCGTTACTACACCGATCACCCGATATATCCCCTGCAGAATGCCGCTGCCGCAATCATCTTCGACACGATGGGCCGCAGTTTTATCGATCTCGAAACGTTTGCGCTGTTTGTCCTCGGCACGGAATACTCGAAAGAACTGGCGGAGATTGTAAGGAAGAGAACACGGCCTGAAATGGTCATCTTAGGATCGGACCTGATCGGGCCGCGAAGCGATTTCGCTCCCTTCGCCGTCAAGCGCGTGCCCTACCTTTTCTTCTCGAATGCAACGCACAAGGACTACCACGGCGAGGGCGACACGCCGGATAAGATCGATTATGGGCGCCTGGCGGAGCAGACTTCCACCATTGCGGAGATCGTCGAAGATATTGCCCGCTCGAGTACCTCCCCGGCGTTCCTGACACAGCCCATCTACCCCGCTGGCGAGGGAGCGACTCTTACCCAGTACATGGCGCATGTGGAAAGCGAATACAAGGATCTTCCACCCGCATACCGGCTGATGTTCGCTGATCTCAAATTGCGTCTCCAGTCCGACAATTCCCGCGACGGCCTGCGCGTCACCACCTCCGCCCTGCTGGCGATAGCGACGCCGAGTTTTTCACGCTTCATGCTCTCCTTGATTCTGGCTCCGTATTTCGAAGGCCTCGGAAAGCCTGCCATTGCCGCCGCCAGTTACGAAGAGGCAGCCAGGTGGGCGCCGGAAGGCCCAACCCGGCGGCAGTTGGAGGAAAGAGCTCGATCCCTTCGACAATAAGGAAGCTGTTACGGCAGCAGCACGTGAACCGGTATTTGACAGCCGGGAAGAAGCGACGGTGTGATCGTGTCGCCGCGCCGGTAGAGGTGCAGCGCCGCATAGTTGTTTTCGCGGGGTTCGGAATACGCAATCAGCCTGTCATTCCGGATATCGGAGACCCAATATTCCGGAACGCCCATTTCTGCATAGAGGTGCATCTTGAGGCCCTGATCGTATTCAAGTGAAGAGTCGGCCATTTCGATGATCAGGAACAGGTCGGATGGACCGGCGTGGCCGGACGCATAGAAGTCTTCCTTAGGCCGGAGCAGGTAAACATCGGGTTGGGGCTCATCGTACTCGTCCAGCCGGACCAGGCTCTGATTGGCCCGAAGAACGGCCGCATTATGCCGCGGCCCAATGGGACTCATGGCGAGGACCTCACCGCGAATAAGTTCCACGCGATCGTCTTCGGACAGGATTCCGGCCTCAGCCATCCGAATGGTAACCGTGAACCGTGAACAGCCTCTTCTGAATTGCCGTTTCCATAAAAGCACCCCAGAATATCGCAATTGCGCTGCCTGCGTTAATCCGGACTTCTCACCGGTTTTTCTGGATGACGCGCCGAAGGCGCATCCGAAAAGAGCCGCAAAGCGGCGGCAAACTATAGCCCACGGCGTGAGCCGTGGGTTTCGGGTCGCGACACATTTCAGCCCCGGAGGGGCGACAGAGTGTTTCGGAATCTGTCGCCCCTCCGGGGCTTGCAACGCTGGGAACCGTTTCCCCCACGCTCACGCGTGGGGCTAAAGTCTTTCGCCGCGCCGCGGCTCTATTCGGATGCGCCTTCGGCGCGTCATTCAATCAAACCGGTGAGGAATACGGGTTAACTCATTGACTTCGCTCAGAAGTCTCTGGAACCAAGCAGCACATTTCCGCGATAAGCGCGACTGCAAGTCGCGAATGCGCCGAAGATCCAGACATCCAGCAACGCTGAATGAATCCCGTCAACGTCACGGACTATTATCTATTTATAATTCGTCTGTTACGGCGACTTAGTTGACATTTCAGATGTTAGTCGCCATATTAGACGTGTTATGAAAATGACCAAACAAGCGACAGACGACTCCATTCTGAGCGAACTGGGCGGTCGGCTGGCCCGGATACGCCTGGAGCGGAACCTCACGCAGGCCCAATTGGCCGAGCAGGCCGGCGTCTCGAAACGCACGGTGGAACGGATGGAATCGGGAAGTGTGGCGACACAGTTGTCGGGGTTCATTCGACTATGCCGTGTGCTCGACATAGTTGACCGCCTCGAAATGCTCGTGCCGGAACCCGTGCCCAGCCCGGTCGAGCAATTGAAATTGCGGGGACGGATGCGTCAGCGCGCCTCGGGAACGAGGGAGAAAGTGCCATCGAAGACGTGGCACTGGGGAGATGAAAAATGACGCTGGCGGCGGTGAAACTCTGGGGACGAACCATTGGGGCCGTCTCATTGGAGGACGGAGCCAGTTTCGCTGCGTTCCAGTATGACCCGGCGTTTGCGCGAAGTGGGATCGAGGTTGCGCCCATAACAATGCCGCTCGGTGACCAGGTCCATATTTTTTCGAAGCTGCCGCAAAGGACTTTCTACGGCCTGCCCGGTCTGCTGGCCGACTCGTTGCCCGACCGGTTCGGCAACGCCCTGATTGATGCGTGGCTCGCGACACAGGGCAGGACACCCGAGAGTTTCAACGCCGTGGAGCGGCTTTGCTACACCGGGACGCGCGGCATGGGAGCGCTGGAGTTCGAGCCGAGCCTGGGACCGGAAGCACAGCCTGCCAGGAAGATTGAGATTGATGCCCTGGTCAAGCTGGCCTCAGAAGTTCTAAGCCATCGCCAGAATCTGAAAACCACGTTCGCGAGCGAGCGCAGGAAGAACGCCCTGAATGACATTCTCCGCGTCGGCACCTCCGCCGGCGGCGCGCGGGCGAAGGCGCTCATTGCCTGGAACCCGGAGACCCACGAAGTTCGTTCCGGGCAGACTGCAGCAGGAAAGGGATTCGGTTACTGGCTGTTGAAATTCGATGGGGTCACGGGAAACAAGGACAAGGAACTCGAAGAACCCAAAGGTTATGGCGCCATCGAATACGCCTATTCCCTGATGGCAAAGGCGGCAGGTGTGACCATGAGCGAGTGTCGTCTGCTCGAAGAAAACGGCCGGCGGCATTTCATGAGCCGGCGCTTTGACCGCCTCGAAGGCGGCGGGAAGCTGCACATGCAGTCGCTCTGCGCGCTGGCGCATTTCGATTTCAATCACGCGGGAGCATACGCCTATGAACAAGCGCTGCTGACTATTCGCCGGTTGAACCTGCCGATGGAAACAGTGGAGGAACAGTTCCGGCGGATGTCATTCAACATCATCGCCCGCAATCAGGACGATCACGTCAAGAACATTGCCTTCCTGATGGACAGGACTGGAAGCTGGTCGCTCGCGCCCGCCTTCGATGTGACTTACAGCTACAATCCCACCGGCGACTGGACGGCCAGCCACCAGATGACCATGAACGGCAAACGCG
>CAMAWS010000135.1 GCA_945861845.1 Candidatus Sulfopaludibacter sp. SbA3
ACTCCGCCTCCACGTCGGCCGCATCAATTTCGACACCCGGGAATTGCGCTATCTGGGCTTCGATGAGGTAAACGTCAATCAATTCGCCGAGAATTGCCGAGTCGTCCTTCCTTGCTGTCCCGCCGAGTGCGAGCTGAATACTGCGCTCCTGCCGCACATCGCCCAGAGTGATGATGCGATTCTGCACCACCGCCAGAATGCGATCGATGACCTCTGCGTGCAGCATGGATGCGACGAGAAGGATGCACAGCAAACTGTGGGCGCGGTGCTTCAGCCCCGTGCACAGATCAAACATGAAATCGTGTTTTCGGACTTTGCGCGGGGCTGAAGGCCCGCCCCCACAGGTCGGCCTAGAGTTGCTCTGGATGTCCATCCGTTGTTCCCTAGAATGCATGGCCGAGTGTGAAAAACACCTGCGTCCTTTCCTCACGCATGCCGTTTGGAAGCAGCTGTGGATTCAAATTAATCCCAAAATCAAGCCGAATTGGTCCAAGTGGAGTCTGGTACCGAAGACCGAAGCCAGTGGTATGCGTAAAGTCTGTCAATCGCACGTCGGAGATTCTGTTGAAAACGTTTCCCGTGTCGTAAAAAACCGCCGCGCCGATATCCGGAATCGGAAGTTTCGACAGCGGTATCCGGTATTCAACGTTTCCAATTACCAGTGCGTTTCCGCCAGTCGGCAAACCTGCTTCATCGAGGTCGAATCCGCGGAGCGTCGTTGAGCCGCCAGCGAAATACCGTTCGCTTATCGGAACACGTTCGGTGCTTCCAAACGTCCGATTCCAGCCAAGACGCACCGAAGTCGCCATTATGCCGATTCCGGCGGGCATATAGAAGGTCGACTGGTTGAAGAGAGATGTAAAGTTGACTTCGGACGCGAGTGCCTTCGTTGCGACCTGAAATGCCGACGTGCTGAACGAGCCGGTCGATGGATTAATAGGATCGTCCCGTCGGTCCCGAATCACTGAACCGCCAATCCGGGCGATCTGAATTACGCCGTTCTCTTCAGGAACTTTTATGGCCTGCCTGTTATCTCGAACATCGCGGAGATTGACCGTTTGGTAGCTGGTTGTCAGCAAGAGGTTCTGTTGTGGCGACAATCGCTTCAACACCTGAACCGAAAAATCGAACCGGTTGGCGTCGAATGAACGCCGTTTCGTGCGTTCGACGAACAGCGACGCGAACCCATCCAGATTCCAGTTAAACAGCTGGGGCTCCCGGTAGGTTGTCTGGAATCGCTGCTCGCGCCGGCTGCCGCGCAGGCGGAAGCTGATTGAGCGATCCAGTCCCCACAGGTTGTTGTACGAGAGCTCGATGGTTCCCCGCGCTCCTTCGTATTCCTGAAAACCAAAACCATACGTCACCAGCATCCTGCGTGACTCTTCGACTTGAATCAGCAGATTGCGCACGCCGGGCAGATCCTCGTCCAGGGTGACCACGTCCACTCGGGCGAATAAGCCCGTGGCATACAAACGCTGCTGGGCGTCTAGAACGTCTTCCGGGTTATATGCCGTGTTTGGATAGATCGGACTGTGGCGGAAGATGATCTTGTCTAGAGTGACTTCATTCCCCGAAACGAGAATGGTTCCAATCGTGTAATGCCTGCCCTCAGTGATGCGAAACGTGACTTTGACTCCGCGATCGGTCTCAAGCGGCTCCACTGCCGGCTCTATCCGGACATCCGGAAAACCGTTCGAATAGTAATAGCCAGTGAGTGCGTTACGCGCTTCCTCGACGACAATCGGCGTGTAAATTTCCCCGTCCTTCAGCGGCAAAGTCTCCCGCAGATCCGCCTCCGTCAGGTCAACATTCCCAACGAACGCGATCGAGCCCACCGGGAGCCGTTCGCCTTCATTAATCTCTATCACCACATCGATCACGTGCTCTTCCTCGGAAAATCGGCCTGCGACTTCGACGGACTGGAAACCAGCATTCCGATACATGATCTGGATCGCACGGACGTCCCGGTCCAACAGGTCAGTACCGAACCCGCCACGACTGAGGAATGCTGCAGGGTGGATCTGCATTCGGGCCCTCAGTTCGTCCGCGCTGAAGAAAATGTTTCCGGCGATTCTTACGGTTTCTATGCTGTGCCGCTCGCCGGGTTCGATGATGTAAATGATCTGCGTTGCATTATCGAAAGGGGCTTCAATGAGTTCGGCGCGGACTGCCGCCTCGAAGTAACCTTCGCGTTGAAGGAATCGGTCTATTTCAACGCGTCCCTCCTCAACAAGGTCGGGATCAACGGTGCCTTCTTCGAAAGTTGGCACAAGTTCCCGCAGCCTGTCCGTCGATATTTCGTAGCCCCGGGCCTCAACAAGGGTGAACGGGCCGGGTTCGACCATGACGTTCAGGTCAACGGCATTTGCCGCCGAATCATAGTTGCGTTGCACTTCTACTCGCGTGTTCAGGAAGCCCAGGTCGGTGAATTTTGCCCGCAGGCGGGAAATGGCTTCTTCCAGTTTCGCTGCAGCGAAAACCGAACCCGTATCGAGGTCGAAAAAACCAAGGAGTTCCTCCCGGGAGAATGTTTGTTCTCCTCCCCGTATGCGGACCGACCCGACACTGGCTCTTGACCCGGACTCGGCATTTAAAGTCACACGGACGAGGCGGGTTCTGTCATCGAATTCAAATTCCGGGACGACCTTCGCTCCAAAATATCCCTCAGACCTCAGCAACTCGGCCGCATCCTGGGCAAGGCGGTCCACGGCAGCATTCGAAAATTTCTCACCCACAGGCAGCCGAAAGTAGCTTGAAATGGATCGTTCGAGGAGAGCCGCAGGACGAAGGCGGAAAGTACTGAAGAAATAGTGCCGGCGAACACGGAAAATAATCCGGGTTCCACCGGCACCGGGAGTGGCATCCACCTCAATGAAATTGTAAAGCCCTGTATCGTACAAGCCCTGGATTGCAGCGCGAATGTTGGCCGAGGTGATGATGTCGCCGACTCTGAGTGGAATTGACGGAGGCGGAGCTTCCGATGGGCCTCCCGCAACCTCCAGGCTGGCTACGCGGGTTCCATAGTACTGCTGAGCCTCGGCGAACAGAGGCAACAACAGGACGAATATGAGGCCCCTCACGACCATTTAACCCTCTAGCGCCGAACCCGGCGAGCTCCAATCCCACGCTTTAGACCAGCTTATTGGTCAATCGTATAGAGAGTCGCAATTCAAGGGCAATCTTGAGGATGTCAGGATGTCTTAGTGATTCGGCCAGATCGGATGCAGCTTGTGCAAACCCTCATACTCTTGTGGGCTTTGCCCACCACAACGCGGACTCTCTGAAGGTTTGGATTCCAGCGCCTCTTTGTCAGATTATGGGCGTGGCTTACGCGATGCCCGTAAATTGGACCTTTATCACAAATTTCGCAACGTGCCATGAAGGCGCTCTCCCCTTGGAAAATTAAGAAAAAAGTATAACATAGGCGGAATTCTCCAGTCTCACCCCTAATTCGCCGAACCCGGGTTTAGCGGGGACTCCACGGAATTCCCACTATGTTAGAATGACGGCTATTCTTCAATGCAAAGGGAGCTTTCAGTGAAACTTTTGATCATTTTAGCGCTGCTCGCCGGCTCGTTAGTAACGGCCTCCTGCAGCTCCAACGAATCAGCTTCAGCCGACGTGGTGGCCCGCGTTAACGGAAAAGACATCACGACCGCCGAACTGGATAAGCAGTTTCAGTCCAGGGTAAGCGGCGCCGAGCAGCAGCCGGCAGCGGAAGAAGTCCCGGAACTCAAGCTTCAACTCCTTAGCCAGATGATTAATGACCAGATCCTTCTGGCGCTGGCTGGCGAAGCGGCCCTTACCGCCACCGATGCCGAAGTGGATGTGAAGTTTAACGAATTCAAGGGCCAGTATACCGAGGAAAAGTTTCAGGAACTTCTGGCTCAACAGAAAACGACGGTAGAGGACATCAAGGCCGAGCTGCGCAAGACGATCACCCTCGACAAACTGGTCAACAAGGAAATCACGTCGAAGATTTCTGTATCTGAAGCCGAAATCAAGGGCTTCTACGACAAGAACAAGGCAAGCTTCAATCTGCCCGAAAGCTATCGCATAGCGCACATTCTTGTGACTCCCGTTGTGGATCCCGCCGTTCAAAACACCCAAAAAGACGACGCCAAGACCCCTGCAGAAGCACAGCAGAAAGCACAGCGGCTCCTTCGGCAGATCCAGGGCGGCGCAGAGTTCGCGACAGTCGCCCAGCAGTTCTCCGAAGATCCCACTTCGGCGCCAAACGGAGGAGACTTGAGTTTCCAGCCTTTGCAGGCGCTTGAAGGCATTGATCCCCGGCTGACGCAGGTGGTTCAACGGATGAAACCGGGCGAAACCTTTCCACAGGTCGTGGAAACCCGATTTGGATACCACGTCGTCAAATTGATCGAAAGGGACGCCGGCGGACAGAAGGATTTGACCGACCCCCGGGTTCAGGCCGATGTGCGGCAGGTAATCTTCAATCGCAAGGACCAGACACTGAAGGCAGCATTTTCAGAAACTATCCGGAACAAAGCTGAGATTTCGAATTTTCTCGCCCAGCGGATGCTCGAAAGCGCCGGTCAGGTACAGCCCTAGGAAAAAGGGGAGATCCGGGGACAGACTCCGAATTCTGCAGTTCAAGAATTCGGAGTCTGTCCCCGGATCTCCCTTCACTCGATAGCCGCCAGCAAATCACCCGCACTGACCGCAGCGCCCTCACTCACAGCGAGCTTGCGCACCGTTCCTTTTTTTGGCGACTTGATCTCATTCTGCATCTTCATCGCTTCCATGACGACGAGGCCCTGATTTGCTTCGACCTCGGCGTTTTCGGTCACAAGAACCTTCACGATTTTTCCGGGCATCGGAGCTCGTATCTCGATTGCACCATCTTGTCCGTGGTGAGCGGCACGCCGCAGGGCGGTGCGGGAATCCACGATCTCGATCGGAACCCTGGAACGTCCAATGGATACGACATAGCCTTCCGCACTTTCGATCACTGCGATCTCGAACGACCTGTTTTCCCGGATAAACGAGTACAGTCCCGGTTCAACCTCTTGTCCTTCCACCACGTAAGTGCGGCCGCCAATGCGAGCTTCAATACGTCCAGGGAAATCCGAGGCGCGGTTCAACTCGACTTCGACGCGTTCACCCTGAATGATTGCCGTGTACTTCATCTGCGCCGGAGCGATCGAATACGGCCCGATGTCTTCCACGGGCTCTCGGTAGGTTTGCCGGCCTGAAGAATGGGCGCCGACTGTTGGGCGTAATGAAGCGCTGCCGCAAGTACCGCCAGATCCTGCTCGACGCCCGAGATCCTGGATTCAGGGTCGCGGCTCTCAAGCCAGCGCTCGATGAAACCGGTATCCATCTCGCCTCGCTTGAAATTGGGATGTTCCAGTATCTCCGAAAAAAACGATATGTTCGTCTTGATACCCTCAACCCGATATTCGCGCAACGCCCGCTTCATTCTTTCCAGCGCTTCATCGCGAGTCGCACCCCAGGCCGCAAGTTTAGAGATGAGAGGATCGTAGTCGATCGGCACGGTCCAACCCTCGTACACGCCGCTGTCATCGCGAATTCCAGGGCCCGCGGGAGTGCGCAGGAAATGAATCTTTCCCGGCGACGGGAAAAAATTGTTCTCCGGATCTTCTGCATAGATGCGGCACTCTATGGCAGATCCCCGCAAGACAACGTCTTGCTGGAGAAATGACAGCTTCTCACCTGCCGCGATCCTGATCTGCTGCTTCACGAGGTCGATGCCGGTTACCATCTCCGTCACGGGGTGTTCGACCTGGAGCCGCGTGTTCATTTCGAGGAAATAGAACCTGCGATCTCGATCCACCAGGAATTCCACAGTTCCCGCATTGTGGTAATTCGCGGCCTTGACGACTCTCAGCGCCGCATCGCCCATGCGCGCCCTCATTTCCGCGTCCACAAGCGGCGAAGGGCACTCTTCGATGACTTTCTGATGGCGGCGCTGGATCGTGCACTCCCGCTCGCCCAGATAAACCGCGTTTCCGTGAAGATCCGCCAGAACCTGGATCTCAATATGCCGCGGCCGCTCCACGAATTTCTCGATGTAGACGGTGTCGTCGCCAAAAGCCGAAAGAGCTTCCGAGCGGGTGTTCCGCAGGGCGCTCGACATCTCTGGTTCGGATTTGACGAACCGCAGTCCCTTGCCACCTCCGCCCGCCGAGGCCTTGATCATGACCGGATAGCCAATCGACGACGCAATACGAAGAGCTTCTTCCTCTGATGCAACAGGATCCAGCGTGCCCGGCACCATCTCGACGCCATATTGGGAAACCGTTCGCCTGGATTCCACTTTGGATCCCATCAAAGCTATGGATTCCGGCGATGGCCCGATAAACGTGACGCCGGCATCGACGCACGCTTTCGCGAACGAGGAATTTTCGGCGAGAAATCCGTAGCCCGGATGAACTGCGTCGGCCCTGGAACGCAGGGCAACATCGATGAGCTTCTCTATTACGAGATAACTTTCACGGGATGGCGCCGGGCCAATCGCGTAAGCCTCGTCCGCCATTCGAACATGCAGTGCGCCGCGGTCTGCTTCCGAATAGACCGCTACCGTCGGTATTCCCATCTCGCGGCATGCGCGAATCACGCGTACCGCAATCTCGCCTCGATTGGCGATCAGGATCTTGCTGAACATCAGTAGTGTCCCAGCGCCTTGAAGGACAGCGCCCAACGGTCATTGGAATTCGCCATGTCAGGTCGGCTGAAGGCTGAAATCGGTCCTAATTTGCCTGGGCTGCTCACAGTCGGCCAGACTCAGATGCGCCAGATTGCGTTTCACAACGTCTGCTCCCAAGATTTCTGGTGCTGTCTAACGGTTTCGAAATAATCCGTGCCGAGGAGCAAAGCGACGAGAGAACCGCGAAGTGGCGGAGGGTTCATTCCCGTGTTATGCGGCCCGATCTCCTCGTTGTCGTGAATCGCGAAAACAAAGTCCTGCCAGCCTTGGCGTTCCATTTCACCAAATCGTAAAACCACGCGGGTGGACCGCCCGGGTTGGGTTTCATTTACGGCCTTCAGCATGTCGGGCACGAACGGCAGCAAGTACTGTATGCGATTCGAACGAGCCCGAATAGTAATCACGGCAAGATCGTCGGGAATCTTATGGTCTCGATCAATGCGCTTATCGATGGTAATAAAGACTTCAAAACGACCGGAGATTGTTTTCAGAAGGCGACCGTTCTTCAATCCGGCCCAGCCTTCCTGCTGCACTGTTCTCGCTTCGTGACCGATCAATTCAACAGCGAGCTCGCGGGGTAAGCATTCATCGATAAGAATGCGCACTTGACTCTAAAGCCTCGCGAGCAATTTCAAGTGCTGCCACTGCCTGTTCCTTCTTAACGGTCGGAAACGAGTTGAGAAAGTCGTCCAAGCTGTCGCCGGCTTCCAAGCAGTCGATCAAATTCTGGACTGGAACTCGCGTCCCAACGAAGACGGGTGTGCCGTCGAGGATGTCCGGATCGCTGTGAATGACTTTGGGCTGTCTTGCCATTTGGTTTTTCCTTACGCGCCCCATTATAGCCCCGGGGCAGCCGAACTCCAGGAGCGCATAACGTGGCCGCTCAGCCGCGGCGCGAAGCGCCGTTGGCTGCAGCGGCGTGTTGGACGGCCTTTCTTTCTTAGCGGGCCACGTAGAGACTCAACTCCGAGGGATGCTGTCCTTGTTTGCCGTCAGCCACTGCCCGAAGGTCTGAAGCGCGGGGTTGAGAGCCCTAGAAACTCCGAGATCCCGCGCGCCGCAGAATTCCATCTCGAACTCCGCGTTGTACTGGAACATGTTGCCTAGGTCCTCGGCGCCGGGGAACCCGAAGCCGCGATAAGCTTCCGCAGTGACAGCATTATAGACCACGTCCTGCCCAAGGGCCTTCGCGAGTTCGGCG
>CAMAWS010000136.1 GCA_945861845.1 Candidatus Sulfopaludibacter sp. SbA3
CTCCAAGATTGTTGGTGTGAGCGGAAGTGATTCTGGTGGCGACTGGTATTGGCGTTCAGGGAATTCTGGGCCAGTAAATGGGGGCTTGCGCTACGAGACGTTGGCCAGAAACGGCAGCGGCGGACGGACCGACCCGATTTCATCTACGCTGATTCCATCGGCCCGAAGGGCCTGCATAAGGGCGTCTGCGGAATTCGGTGCAGCGAAGATCAACAGGCCCCCCGAAGTCTGAGGATCAAATAGGACGTCTTGAAAATCTGAGGGAACTGACTCATTGATGTGAACCATGCTGGAATAAAATTCACGATTGCTCACCAAGCCGCCGGCACAAAGGCCGGCACGGCTGTACTCCAACGCCCCGGTAAGCAATGGTAACCGCCGATGATCTATTTCGATGCTGACATGACTGGCTTTTGCCACTTCCAAAGCATGGCCGAGCAGGCCAAATCCTGTAATGTCGGTCATCGCATCAACTTGATGCCGGAGACAGATTTCAGAAGACTTCTTGTTGAGTTGCGCCATTACCTGCACCGCCGCATTGACATGCTCCCGTGAGGCCTTGCCGCGCTTTAGAGCGGTTGTAATAAGCCCTGTTCCAAGCGGCTTGGTAAGCAGCAGGCGATTCCCCACCCTGGCGCTCTTGTTCTGTTTGATATTCTTGCTTTCGATAACACCGGTTACGGCGTAGCCAAACTTGATTTCTTCATCGCGTACAGAATGGCCTCCAAGCAAGGCAACCCCCGCTTCGTTCAATTTATCAAGTCCGCCCCGCATGATATCGCCGAGAATCGAGAAATCGACTCCCTTGGCCGGAAATCCGACAATCGAAAGTGCGGTTCGTGGTTCCCCGCCCATGGCATAAATGTCGCTTAAAGAGTTCGCCGCTGCAATCTGACCATATGTGTATGGGTCGTCAACAACGGGCGTAAAAAAATCAATGGTTTGAACCAGCGCGAGATCTGGGGTGAGTTGATAAACTCCCGCGTCGTCAGAGTCTTCGTAGCCGACAACAACTCCGCCAATGTTCTGCTTGGGCAGGCTTTTGAGAGCGGCGTCCAGGTCCCCTGGACCAAGCTTCCCAGCTCAGCCCGCGGACTTAGCGTACTCAGTGAGTCTCATCCATTCCTTTCTGGGTGGCAGACCGGTTATCCGTGAGGGACTCCTCCTGGTTTTCACCGGCCATTTGGCACCGGCCATCAAATACGGACCCGGCACTGATAATCAAAACGGGAGTAGGAACATCGCCGCGCACTCGGCCAGTTGGATGGATCTCGATTCGCCGCTTGGCTTCGATATTTCCGAAAACGCGGCCATGAATCTCCAATGCGCCGACTTTAATGTCTGCGTGCACAATGGCGTGTTCACCGATGAACAGTGTGTCGTTCGTGGATATGGATCCGTGAAAATTGCCGTCGAGTTGCATAGTGCCTGAGTACTGCAGTTCGCCGGTCAGATGCGTGCCTTGATCCAAAAACCCGGAAATCTCTTCGGAGGAAGTCTTTCGACGGAAATTCATTGGAAAACTCCTTATTGGTAACGGCGCCGGATGGCTTTAAAGCTTCACCCGGATCAAGCCCTCATACAAACGGTTTAGCTCCTCGTCCGAATAGAAATGAATCTCGATCTTGCCTTTTCCATGAGCTTCATGGATCGTCACCTTAGTGCCCAGGGCCTGCTCAAGCCCTCGTATAGCAGCTTTTACATTGGGATCGACGTGGTCCGGAGACGGGGATTCGTCTGGACCGGACGGAGTCTCACCGTATCGCGAAACCAGATTCTCGGCTTGGCGAACGGAGTACTTGCCGTCAATTATCTTCCGCGCGGAATCGAGTATCGCACTGAGATCTGTTAGTGACAAGAGTACCTTGGCGTGACCGGTAGTCAATTGATTATCGCGTAGCGATTGCTGGACCTCCGCGGGAAGCCTGAGCAACCTTAACATATTCGCGATGGTGGCCCGGTTCTTGCCTACGTGCCTTGCAACATCCTCCTGAGTGAGACCAAACTCGACGATCAGGCGGTGGTACGCTTCAGCCTCCTCAATCGGGTTCAGGTCTGCACGTTGCAGGTTTTCAATAAGGGCAAGTTCCAGAACAGCGTGATCGTCGGCTTCCCGAAGCACCGCCGGAAGCCTCGTCAGGCCAGCCAGTTGTGCAGCGCGCCATCGGCGCTCGCCAGCGATTAGCTGAAAAAAGCCGTTTTCCAAGGATCGAACAACAACAGGCTGAACCACGCCATGCGCCCGAATGGACTCGGCTAGTTCGGACAGGCTGGCTTCATCAAAGCTCTTCCTGGGCTGCTGCGCATTCGGCAGGATACGGTCAATATCGAGTTCCCTTAACTGGTCGGTATCAAGATCGGGCGTTCCCAACAGGGCGCTCAATCCTCTCCCCAGCGCCTTTCTTTGTTGTGCCATGAATTACCTCCTTCGCAAGTCTGATATAGCTTTCGGCCCCTTTGGACTTGATGTCGTACAGCAGGATCGGCTGTCCATGGCTGGGAGCCTCACCAAGTCGGATGTTTCGAGGAACGATTGTTGAGAATAACTGCGGACCAAAGAATCCTTTCAGGTCCTCCCGAATCTGGTTTGAAAGGTTCGTACGCTCGTCGAACATCGTGAGAAGTACGCCTTCGATTTCCAGACTTGGATTACGCTGCCGACGGATCTGCCGGATCGTTTCCATGAGCTCGGATACCCCCTCCAATGCGAAGTACTCGCACTGGATTGGAACCAGAATGCTATCGGCTGCGATGAGCGCATTCACAGTAAGGAGATCCAGGGATGGCGGACAATCAACCAAAATGTAGTCGTAAGCGGCAATCAATGGGGCGAGGGCGGTTTTTAACCGCTGATCCCGGTTGGATTCTTGTGACAATTCCACGGTTGCACCAACAAGCTCACGGCTAGCGGGCGCAACGAAGAGCGCGTCCATTTCAGTTGGCAAAATAACTGACGCCAGAGGCTCATCGTGGACTAGGACATGATAAGTGGATCGGGAATAAGACCCTTTGCGAATGCCTAGACCAGAGGTTGCATTTCCTTGAGGGTCGAGATCAAGAAGCAGAGTCCGCATGTCCGCGGCTGCGAGCGAGGCGCCTAGGTTAATGGCGGTGGTTGTCTTTCCAACCCCGCCCTTCTGGTTAGCTATGGCAATGACCTTACCCATGGAAGCCGACTCTGTAAGGCTTTGGCGTTCGGGTTCCACGTGGAACGTCACCGTTTCGGCAGTTTGAGTGTTCCACATGGAACAATTCTGCTCGGCGGGGTGGTCAGAACTGGTCCAAGTGAAAAAGAAAAGCTTGAGTGCCCGTGACTGGAACTCTGAAGACACAGAAGGGCTGGACCGGCGGTTCCGCTCCCGCCGTTATCCAAATAATCGTTAGCCCGTCGGACGAGATGGACCTGAAGCTATTGATAATCCGGGCTGTCAAGGCCACTCCTTGCAGGGTAACCCACTCCGCGCCGGGAAACTCATGTATGACATCTTGAAGTCGGGCGTGATGGACGCTAACTCCGTCCAGTTTCAATTTTGAAGATACGTGACGTAGAAAGGCAGCTCGTCTGGTCCGAGCCTCGACCATGTGGACTCGGTTTAAGCCCTGCGTGATGTGGATGGGTATTGCTGGTGAACCGTTGCCTGAGCCGACGTCCACCAGGATCCCGCTCAACTTGATCTGTTGTGCAATCCATACAGGCTCGACGACCAGTCTCCGGACGAGATCAGAGCCCCGCAATCCCGTCAGATTCACCCGCCGGTTCCAGTGCTCGACTTCATCGCAATATCGACTTAGCAGTAGCCGTTGGGTAATAGGGATCGGAAGCTCGAAGAGCTGAAGGTCCGTTTCAAGAAGCTGTAAGTAGTTCACTACACTACGTTCTCCGTCTCCGGACGGCTCCGGGCAATCCCGAGGTGAAACAGGATGATCGACAAAGAAGCGGGCGTGATTCCTGGGATTCGGCTTGCCTGGGCAATCGACTGGGGCCGAACACGCGTGAGTTTCTCAATGACTTCGCCGGATAAGCCGGACATCTTGGAGTAGTCCAGTTCTTCGGGGAGCCGCCTCGCTTCTGCCTTGCGCAATTTCTCTATTTCCTTGTCCTGCTGCCTCAAATACCCCTCGTATTTGATGTCGGTCTCCGCCGAAACAATATCTTCACGACGCAATGGCTCGGTCAGAAGAACCCCCTCCCGAATCAGCTCTTCAAGCCGGATCTCCGGGCGTCTCAGGAGGGACGGAATGCCCGGCCTGTCATGAAACACAAGGGCACGCGATAGGAAGAATGAATGCGCTGTATCTACCCGCGTGTCATGGATCACCTGCCGCAATCGCTCTAGCCGCCCCTGACGCTCAAGATAGGCATCCCAATGTACGTCCGTAACCAACCCCATGCGTCTGCCGATGGGCGTCAGCCGGGTATCCGCGTTATCAATGCGCAAATTCAGCCGATGTTCCGCTCTGGAGGTGAACATACGATAGGGTTCGTTCGTCCCCTTTGTCACAAGATCGTCGATCATAATACCGATGTACGCCTCGGCTCGGCCCAGCATAAGCGGTTCACCGCCAGTCACTTTCAGCCCCGCATTGATTCCCGCCATTAATCCTTGTCCAGCCGCCTCTTCGTAACCTGTGGTTCCATTGATTTGACCGGCCAGAAATAAGCCCTGAATCTTCTTCGTCTCGAGCCAGGGGTTCAATTCGGTGGGTTGAACAAAGTCGTACTCAATCGCATAACCCGGCCTCATCATTTGCGCGGACTCTAACCCCTTCATTTTACTAAGAATTTCGCGCTGGACATCGATTGGCAGACTGGTAGACATCCCGTTAACGTAGATTTCGTGCGTGTCGACTCCCTCGGGCTCCAGAACTATCTGGTGCCGGTCCTTATCACGGAATCTCACAACCTTGTCCTCGATCGAAGGACAGTATCGCGGTCCAATTCCCTGAATCTGGCCGCTGTAAAGCGGGGAGCGGGCCATGTTCCTTCGGATTACGTCGTGGATTCTTTCATCCGTATGGGTGATGTAGCAGCAGATCTTGTTCTCCAGCGCCGTCGTCGTCCGAAACGAGAATGGCGTTGGAACTTCGTCGCCAAATTGCGGTTCGAACATCGACAAGTCGATGGACCGTCGATCCAGCCGCGGAGGTGTGCCCGTTTTCAGACGCCCCCAGTTGAAGCCCGCTTCCCGAATACAATTGCCGAGTGCAATTGAAGCCGGTTCGCCGTTTCGGCCGGCTGTAAACTGCTTCTCTCCTATATGAATCAACCCGTTTAAGAAAGTTCCGGTTGTCAGTACGACTACCTGCGACTGGACCCGCCGGCCATCAAGCAGCTCAATGCCAGTGACACGCCCGCTATCGAACACAATTTCCGTTACTTCCGCCTGCTTGATAAAAAGATTCGGCGTTTGCTCGAGAATCCTCCGCATAACCTGGCGGTATCCAGCCTTGTCTTCCTGCGCCCTGGGCGACCAAACGGCAGGGCCACGGCTGGTGTTCAATAAACGAAACTGGATTCCGGCCTGGTCCGCAACCAGGCCCATGATGCCTCCCAGCGCATCGATCTCGCGGACCAGATGCCCTTTTGCAATTCCACCCACGGCCGGGTTGCACGACATTTGTGCGATCAGATCGGCATTCATGGTGTAAAGCGCCGTGGCCAGCCCCATGCGCGCAGCCGCGTGTGCCGCCTCGCAGCCGGCGTGCCCTGCGCCAATCACTACAACATCATATTTCTCGTCGTACATCTTCAGTAATCAGTGCTCTCGCACCGCTCCTTACCTACTTGCCAATACAAAACGTTGAAAAAATCCGATCGAGAATGTCTTCTGTCACCACTTCGCCAGTGAGTTCGCCTAACGCGGATAGGGCATCGTACAGATTCAGCAGCACCATTTCATGAGGGACCTGGTCACCAAGCGCGGCAACGCCCTCGCGGAGAGCCACTATCGCTCTTAGCATTGATTCATTCTGCCGCGCACTTGTCAGAACGAAATCGTCTGCCACGTCCGATTGCCGCTCCAACAGAAATTCACGAATCGCGCCCGATAGGAGGTCCAGTCCCGCCCCGGTCTTCGCGCTGACACGCACAGTGACCGAGCCATTGAGGGAGCGGCTTGTCACTGCCTCTGTGAGGTCGCACTTGTTAATGACAACCACATGGGGAACTCCCTTCGCGCGCAAAAGCACCTGCTGATCATCGTCATCCAGTGCCATGGACCCATCCAGGACAACAAGGGCCAAGTTCGCATCGGACAGGGCTTCGAACGCTTTGATAACCCCTATTTTTTCAACGCGATCGGAAGTTTCTCTTACGCCCGCGGTATCGGCGAATCTCAGCGGAATACCCTCCATATCCACCGTTTCTGTCAGCACATCGCGAGTGGTGCCAGGAATCTCAGTAACGATAGCCCTATCCGCGGCGACAAGGCGATTGAACAAGCTCGATTTTCCCACATTTGGTTTGCCCATGATGGCTACCCTCAGACCCTCCGACAACAGTCTTCCGTAACCAAATGTCTTTTGAATTTCTTCAAGCGACTGAATAACTGAACCGACCTCCTGGGCGATCCCGCGGTTGTCCGGTACCTCCACGTCGTCCTCGGCGAAATCGATCCCGGCCTCAAGACGGGCAACTCCATCGATCAACTTCTCTTTTGCAGGACGCAGGCGATTTGACAGTGTCCCTGCCATTTGACTGCGCGCGATCTGCGCCTGCCGCTGCGTCTGGGCATCAATGAAATCTCGAACGGCCTCCGCCTGAATGAGATCCATCTTGCCGTTTGCGACCGCGCGAAGACTGAATTCCCCTGGAGCAGCAGGGCGGGCGCCCGCGCCGCAAACAATTGCAACGATGCGGCCCAGAATCAGCGGATTGCCATGCGCACTGATTTCCAACACGTCTTCCCCAGTGTACGAGTGCGGCGACTGAAAGAACGTCGCTACCACTTCGTCGACGCACCGGTCTTGTTCATCGTGCCAGCTGCCAACGACTACTCTTCGATGCTCCAACGCAGATTTTGTCTTGAGAAATTTCTGCCCTAACAAACGGGCATCGCGGCCGGAGATTCGGACTACGCCGATGCCGCTTCTTCCTGTGGGAGTCGAGATGGCGACAATCGTCTCATCGAGAGAAACGATCTTGTGCAGTCCTTCGCGCATACTTCACTGGGCGTTTGGCCCTCGACGGGGTCCGCGCGCCAGTTTCGCTTCTGTGCGGGGAGTCCAATACTGATTCATGAAATACTGCTGGCCGATGCCAACGACGTTGCTTGTGAGCCAGTACAGCGCCAGCCCGCTCTGTGCGTTGAGGAACATGACTGCAAAAACCAGCGGCATGATCATCATGATCTTCGCCTGGCTGGGATCTACGGTTGTAGGAGTCATCTTTTGCATGATGACCATCGAAACCGCCATCAGGATCGGCAGAACATAGTAGGGATCCTGTTGCGAGAGATCTCTGATCCACAGCATCCAGGGAGCCTGCCGTAACTCGATAGAAATAGACAGCGCCGTCCAAATGGCGGCAAAGAACGGTATCTGTAGTAATAGCGGGAGACAACCGCCCATCGGATTCACTCCATGCACCTTGTACAGGTTCATCATCTCCGTCTGAACTTCAGCCCGTCTCGGGTCATTTGCCTTCAGTTTCTTATATCGATCCTGAAGAGTTTTCATCTGCGGCTGGATCTTCTGCATCTTTTGCATTGAAACCTGCTGTTTCAGCCGCAACGGAAAAAGAACAAAATTGATAAGAACCGTGAGCAGGATGATGGCCCAACCAAAATTTCCTAAATAGCTGTGAAGCCACAGCAATACGACGATAAGCGGCCGCGCAATAACTCCGAAGAATCCGTAGTCTATGACGGCAGGCAATTGCGGGTCG
>CAMAWS010000137.1 GCA_945861845.1 Candidatus Sulfopaludibacter sp. SbA3
GACAGGACGTGCAGCGCCGCGACTTTACGATTAATGGCCTGCTTTACGATCCGATCGAAGAACGTGTCATCGACTACGTTTCCGGACAGGAGGACATCAGAGCCCGCATCGTGCGGGCTATCGGCGATCCGAGGCAGCGCTTTAAGGAAGACAAGCTGCGGATCCTGCGGGCTATCCGTTTTGGCGCACGGCTTGGCTACACGATCGAGTCCGCAACCTGGGACGCGGTCCGCGAAATGGCGCCGCAAATCCACCAGGTCAGCGCGGAACGAATTCGAGAGGAACTTGTCCGCATTCTTACCGAGGGGCAGGCTGCGCATGGCGTGCGCATGCTCGAAGAATCGGGCTTGCGGGCCCAGATACTTCCCGAACTTGAATGGACCTCCCACATCGAAAAGTCCCTCGAAATGCTAAAGCTGCGCGCGCCGGCGGACTTTGCGATCGCCGTGCTGCTTCATGAGATTCCTCCGTCCCGCGCCGCGAAGGTGGTCGAACGCTTGAAGTGTTCCCGGTCGGAGATGCATCATATAAACGCCCTTGTCGAGAGCCTCACGGTTTTTGCCCGAATTGCCACAATGAGCATCAGCAGCGTGAAGCGCTTTTTCCGATTACAGCGGTTCGAAGATCACCTGGAACTGGCCCGCATTCATTCGATCGCTTGTGGAGGCGATCCGAATGGCTATGCTTTTGCGCTGCGCCAATACCATGAGTGGACCCATGACGACATTGCGCCACGGCCGCTGGTTACCGGCGAGGATTTGATAGCTCTTGGCTACAACCCCGGACCGCCTTTTAAGGAAATCCTTAATCGCGTGGAAGACGAACAACTCGAAGGTCGATTGAATGAGAGGACCGAGGCGGTCGAGTTTGTCGTCAAACACTTTCCAAAAGGGAATTCATGAAGGCTCTCGTCACGCTTTTTCTGTTGTTGAACCTGAATACGGCGACGCTTGCAGAGCTGGACCGTCTTCCGGGAGTGGGACCCGTTCTCGCCAGGCGGATTATGGAATTCCGCGAAAGGAAGGGTGGTTTTCAGCGCGTTGAAGACCTGCTGGCGATTTCAGGCGTGAGCGAGAAAAAATGGCGGGAACTCAGGACGCTGGTGACGGTTTTACCGGTCGAGCCGAATTAATCCTCTTTAATGGCAGAGGAAAGCCTGAACCCATGGAGTGGGCAATAAGACCCAGGCACCGTTCCGGCGATGAACGCTTCATCGAAGGTGTTTTCGCAATTCGGGTTTGCCAGCAGAAGGCTCTCGGCGTCGATCCTCGCGATCTCGATTCCCGGCGGAGGAGTGAAATACACGGCATCGGGATCGGGCGACGGATAAAGCTGGGTGGCCTTGAGCATGAACTCCGTCCATATCGGAAGCGCTGATCTGGAGCCTTCCAGGTTCAGGTCGCTGTTATCGTCGAAGCCGACCCAGGCGATGGCGAGCAGGTCTTTTGTATATCCCGCAAACCATCCATCACGCGAAGTTCCTGTTTTGCCTGCGGCCGGCAGGTTAAAACCAAGGGCACGAACTCGAACGCCAGTGCCCTCGTTGATCACGCCTTGCAGGAGGTGTGTCATCAGGTAGGCCAGTTCGGGCCGGATCACTTCCTCAGGTTCGACCTTGTAAACCTTGTCCTTCGAGGCATCCGAGGCATCCGAGCCATCGCCAGGCGCAACGCGCAACAGGGAATGCGGCTGCATCCTTCTTCCTTCGTTCGCGAAGATCGTGTAAGCGCCGGCCATTTCCAGGGGCGTGACTTCGAAGGCCCCCAGCGCAATGGATGGATACCCCTTGATGTTTGCGTTCAATCCGGCGCGTTTTGCAAAGTTGGCGACACGCTCGTAGCCGATGCGCTCTGCGACCTTGATCGCAGGGACGTTCAAAGAGTGCTGCAGCGCGGTGCGGGCGGTCACCAGGCCGCGATATTGCTCCTTGTAATTGTTCGGTTCGTACGGCTCAGGCATACCCTCATAGACAAATGTGGTGGGCTCGTCGATGAAGGTCGTGATGGGCGTAATGTAGCCTTCGCGGTAGATTGGCCGGTTCAACAGGTCTTCGGGCGCTGCAGGCACGTCTGATGCAACGACTGGGGAATCTGCTTCATTCGTTGCGGCTGGATTATCCGCCGCCGCTGCCGTGGGCTCAGCCGCCGGTTCAGCCGCGAGTCCAGCCGCGGGCTCGCCTTCAACCGGCGCATTGGTGTCGAACGCGCTCTCAAAAGCGGCGGCGTACACAAAGGGCTTGAAGATCGAGCCGGGTTGGCGGAATGCCCTGGTGATGCGGTTGTACTGGCTGGCGCCGTAATCGCCACCGCCGACCATTGCCTTTATCTCGCCGGTGTGAGGATCGATCGCGATGATGGCAGCCTGGGGAGTGCGCTTCTCCGGATTCCTCTTGCCCTTGTCCCGGGCGGCGATTTGTTCCTGTACGAATTTCAGGCCCTTGTCGACGGCATCCACTGCGACCCTTTGAAGGTCAGGATCGAGGGTCGTGTACACCCGAAGGCTGTCGTTGATCAACTGTTCTTCGGAATAATCCTTTAGCAATTCCTGGCGTATGAAGTCCACCAGGTAAGGGGCATCGGTAGAATCCACTTTCAGCGGCGCGACGATTACATCAGCCGCCTTCGCTTCTTCAAATTGCTCTGTTGTAATCGCGCCCGTGGACACCATCGCCGCCATGACCGTATCTCTCCGGGCCTTGGCGCGTTCCGGATGCCGGCTGGGTTCGTAGGCATTCGGTGAAGGGATCACGCCAACCAGGGTGGCCGCTTCAGACAGCGTCAGTTGTCCAAGGTCCTTGCCGAAAAAGGCTGCCGCTCCCTCGCCGAATCCGTTAATGCTGAATGAGCCGCGATATCCCAGGTAGACTTCATTGGCATACAGCGTGATGATCTGTTCCTTGGTGAGACGCTGTTCCAGCATCAGCGAGATAAGCGCTTCCGCCAGCTTCCGGCTCCATCGGCGATCCAGGGTCAGGAAGAAATTGCGCGCCAGTTGCTGTGTGATCGTGCTTGTTCCTTCGACGCGCTCCTGTTTGCGGATGCTGGCGATAACCGCGCCGGTAAGTCGAATCGGGTCCAATCCCCAGTGGCTGAAAAACCTCTGGTCCTCCGAAGCAACCAGGGCATCGACCAGCACATTTGGAAGCTCTGCGAACTCAACGATTCGGCGCTTCTGCCTGGATTCGTCGAACAGGTTCGTCACAAGTTCTGCGGGCAGCCACGCATCCGGAGTCTCGCCGCCCGGCAGCTTCACGATCCGGATGAGCGAATTCCTTGCAAAGTCCAGGCGCATGGCCTCGCCGCCCTTCGGCCGGATGGTTATCTTGTTTGAGGCAACCTCGTAAGTGCCTTCCGCCAGGTCGGCCTTGTCGGGAGTCTCAAATCCAGCGCGCTGAAGTCTCGCCAGAACAGCGTCCGCAGTGACTTTCTGCCCGGGGAATACGTGAAAGGGGGTCGAATAGATTCGCGCGGTTCTCTTGAAGACCTCGCCGTCCAGCCGCCGATCGATGATCTTCGAGTAATAGTTGTAGTAGTAGAGAGTGATTCCGGAAGACGCGATCAGGGAAAAAATAAAAAGGGCGAGAAGAACTTTAAATGCCGGCGACCGATACCAAAGTCGGGAGGTTTTGGCCCTCTTTGGCTTTCGATCAGCCTGTCGAGGTTTTCGATCATCCATACTGGTCGCCGATTATAGCACCGACTTCCGCCAGGCGGTTTTCCAGAATCATCGCTGGCCTGAAGTTTTCCAGCCGAAGATCCGGCGCTGCCGCCGGATCGAGGGCGCCCCGCGGTACAAGGCCAACAATTTCGCTGCTGGCGATACCGGCGCCCAGGCGCTCCGCTTCGATGCGAACCGTGTCGAATACCAGTCGCATCGATGTTTGTTCGTAATCTGTAAGGTTCATCGAAACCTGTGCCTGGTTTCGTTCTTTGATCCGCAGTCCCATCGCCTTTACACATGGAAGGCCTCCGCTGGAAGATCGAACTCTCCTGGCAATCTGCCTGGCGATCTCCACATCGGGCGTGTCCAGATTAATGTTGTACGCGATGAGCGGCTTGCGGGCCCCAACGGCCGTGGCGCCGGCGGTTGGATGAATGCGCGGTTCGCCGAAGTCGGGCCTTCGCTCCGGTTTTGTCTCGATTTCATCGCGCAAGCCTTCGAACTGGCCTCTCCTTATATCTTCGAGACGAATGCGGCTGGGCCGCGTGGCGGCCGCTTCGTACAGATAGACCGGAATCTTCAGCTGTCCGGAAATCCTCTGGCCAACACTGCGGGCGATCAGGACGCATTCATCGAGGGTAACGCCTCGTATTGGAACGAAGGGAACCACATCCGTCGCGCCAATACGGGGATGTTCGCCATGGTGTTTCGTCAAGTCGATATGCGCGGCTGCTGCTTCGACCCCGCGGAAAGCCGCCTCTGTAATGGCTTCCGGAGACCCGGCTATCGTGATGACCGCCCGGTTATGATCGGGATCCATGTGGCGGTCGAGCAGGTAGACGCTGCCAGCCACAAGCATTGCCGCCGCGATTGCGTCGACAACATCGGTCCGGCGGCCTTCACTGAAGTTCGGAACGCACTCTACAATCCTGTTCATTTAATTGATGGCTGCGCCCTATGTTTTAGGTTTCCCGCTATCGCGCTCACGCTTCGCGTCGGGCTTGCATTCGCATCCGCTCATTTGACTTCGTACCAGGAGCCGCGGCCTTTTCCAAGCAGCTGTAGCCTTCCGGCCTGAACCAGCTGGCGGAAATGCAATTTCAGCGTGTTGCGATTGGCTCCGGTAATGGTCAAGGCGGAAGCCAGCGTCAGGCGCCCGTGCTGTCGCGCGTATTGAAGCAGTTGCTCGTCGAGGGCGGAGAGTGCGTTCATGAGCTTCTCCCTCTCGACCTTCCTCGCCAGGGTATTTTTCTGATGAACCAGGCAGAGCAGAAAGAAACGTATCCAGTCCGCGAGGTACGCCTCGTCCCTGTCCAACGTCCCCTGCGCACGCCTCAATGAACGGTAGTATTGCTCCCGGTTCTCCTCGATGACGCGTTCCAGCGAGCTGTAGGGAACATAGCTGTATCCGCACCTGAGGAGAAGCAGGTTCGTCAGCACCCGCGCCAGCCGTCCATTGCCATCCTGAAATGGGTGAATCGCGAGGAAACGGACAACGAGGACCGCAATCACGAGCAGGGGATGGTGTTCGTTCTTTTCCATCGACTGCCGCGTCCATTCCACCAGCTCCGCCATCAGCCGTGGAGTGTCGAACGGACTTGCCGTTTCAAACACAACGCCGATACTTCGGCCACTCTCATCGAATGCCTCCACGTTGTTCGCCACCGTCTTGTAGTGGCCGCGATGATACTCATCCTTCTCAGAGTGTTTCAGCAGGACGCCATGAAGCTGCTTGATGTGGTTTTCCGAAAAGGGAATATCCATCCAGGACTCAAATACAAGCTCCGAAACCGCGGCGTAACCCGCCACCTCCTGTTCGTCTCGCGTATCGAAGAACTCGGCCTGGATGTGGGACAACAAGCGGTCGACTTCGCTATCCGTGAGCTTTGCCCCTTCGATGCGGGTCGAGGATCCCGCCGACTCGACGGACGCAACCCTCCGCAACGCTGCCAGCCGTTCCGGAGCGAGAGTCCCCAGCGCCTGCCAGCTTCCTTTGAATTCATCCACTTCGGCTACAAGCCGTAACAGGTCCGACGTGAGAAGGAGATGCTTGAAGGGATCAAATGTCATACCCGATAATATACCCGTAAATACCTGGGATGCATAACGGGTATAATCGGGTAGAACTATGGATAGTGAGGCCTTTGCCGCTTGACCGACAATATGTAAGACAGTATCTTACTACTATGAAAACGACGATTTCATCGAAGGGTCAGATCGTATTGCCTGCGGAACTTCGAGCGCAGGACGAACTGGAAGCGGGGCAGGAATTTGAAATCGAACGCCTCGACCGAGGGGATTACCGTCTCGTGCGGCGTACGGTCCCGCCAAATGTGGGTGTGGTGGACTGGCTGCTGGCATGCCCTGAAAAGGGCTTCTTTGTTCCTGTTGAGTCCGAATCGACGGACGCGCTTTGAAATACCTCGTCGATGCGAACATTCTGAGTGAGCCTACAAAGCCCATTCCCCATCCAGGAGTTGTTCAGTGGCTAAGGGACAACGAGCGTGAAATTATTGTCGATCCGGTCATACTCGGAGAGCTTCGATTCGGCATTCTCCTGCTGCCAAAGGGCAAGCGCCGCGCGAAGCTGGAGCAGTGGTTTGCTGTGGGCATTCAGCGCCTCCAGTGTGTGCCGTGGGAAGCAGAGACGGGGCTGAGGTGGGCCGAGCTACTGGCAACTCTTCGCGCGTCCGGGTGTGCTATGCCGATCAAGGACAGTCTTATCGCCGCCACCGCTCTCGTCCACGGGCTCGCTGTCGCCACTCGCAATCACACGGACTTCAAAAAGACCGGCGTTAAGCTCGTAGATCCGTTCTCCGCTGATTAAATCGCAGAGCATACTTACATCTTATTTACGTTTATGTTATCGGATTATACTCGTCTGTTACATTAACTCTACCGGTGATATCCGCGTATCGTATTATGAAAGCATGGCCATTGTTGAACCGTACGTAAAACAAGACAGCAACCCCCATTCGCTTCTGTTTCAGATGCCTGAAGGTGCGATTGATGCGCACATGCATGTCATCGGCCCGTTTGACCGCTTTCCGCTTTCCCCGAAGTCGCAATACCAGCCGTTCCCGTCAACCTGGGAGGAGCAGAAGGAAGTCCTGTGTGAAAAGTTGGGCTTCTGGGGCTTTGTCGTGGTGCAGGCAACCTGTCATGGCACGGACAATCGTGTTGTCCTGGACGCCCTCGAACACATGGAAGGCCGGGCAGCGGGTGTCGCCAGCGTCACAGAGGATGTCACCACGGATGAACTGGCCCGAATGCACGCCGCCGGCGTGCGCGGCGCTCGATTCGCCTTTCTGCCTCACATCGCAAGCGAGACCACTCCCCCGGAGGTGATCCAGCGAGTGGCGGCAAAAATCCAACCGCTCGGGTGGCACACCGATCTTTATTTCCTGCCGCAGGACTTCCATCTGATGGAGCCGCTGATTCTTTCATTGCCAACGCCCGTGATCATCGACCACATGGGCCGTCCGGACGTGAGCGTGCCGGTTGAAAAGAACGAATACTTCCAGAAGCTGCTCAATCTTGGCGCCAGGCGCAGGGATATTTATTGGAAGTTGACCTCTCCCGATCGTTATACCCGTTCTGCCCGGCCTGAAGACTGGCCGATAGCCATTCCGTTCGCGCACGAACTGATCAAACAATTTCCGGGAAATGTCATCAGCGGCACGGACCGCCCGCGCCCGAATATGAATACAGTAGTCGTTACCGGTCGCGGAGATCCGCCGAACAAGATGCCGAATGACGGCGATATCGCAAATCACTGGATTTGGCCGGTGGCTCACAAAGATCCCGCGCAGCTGCACCGGATACTGGTGGAGAATCCGCGCAAGCTTTATCACTTTAGAGGAATGTAATGCCGCACCTACGATTGGAAGTGCCCGAAGAATTGCTGCGCGAGGAGTACAAGAAGGCTACCGGTTTTGATGCCTGCAGACTGTTGGATCATCTTGTGGACGTTGTAGCCGCATTGCGAATGCCGAGCGCGGCCAACCCTGCAGAGATGGCGCCCTTCATAAACAAGAGCAACCTGAAGCATGCGATCGTTCCACTCCACTATGCGCACATGGCCGGCGATCCCTCGAAGCGTTTCCTGCATGTAACCCTGGCCGCCGGTAATGACACGCCTGGCCGCACGGCAGCCGTACGAATAAATGCGGCGCAGGTCATAGGAGCGG
>CAMAWS010000138.1 GCA_945861845.1 Candidatus Sulfopaludibacter sp. SbA3
TCCGTTCATGGTGCTAGAATAACCGGTTTGGAGCAGACATGATCAAGACCATTGAGTGGACCGACGAAGGCGTGCGGATGATCGACCAGCGGAAGCTGCCTACAGTCGAGGAGTATCCCGTGTTTTCGACTTATATGGACGTGGCCGAAGCCATCCGTTCGATGGTGGTTCGGGGCGCGCCCGCGATCGGCGTGGCTGCCGCGATGGGTGTCGCTCTCGGCGTGCGCGACTCGAAGGCACGAACCACGGCGGACCTGAAAAGGGATTTCGATCACATCAGCAACGTCATCAGCGCGACGCGCCCGACAGCAGTGAACCTGTTCTGGGCGGTCGAACGAATGAAGCGCGTTTTCGACCGCATGGTCACAGAGAAAGCCGATCACAAGACGATCGCAACCCGGCTCATTGAAGAAGCAATCGCAATCCTGAACGAGGACATCGAGAACAACAAACGCATGGGACAGTTCGGCCAGGCTTTGCTGCCCGATTCGGGAACGATCCTCACGCACTGCAATGCGGGGGCTCTCGCGACGGCCGGCTACGGCACCGCCCTCGGGGTGATTCGCGCGGCCATCGAAAACGGCAAGCGCCTGCACGTGATTGCGGACGAAACGCGGCCATTTTTGCAGGGAGCGCGCTTGACGGCCTGGGAACTGTGGAAGGATGACATTGACGTCCGCGTCATTGCAGACAACATGGCGGGATCCTTCATGCGCCTGGGCCTGATCGACGCAGTGATCGTCGGAGCCGACCGGATCGCGGCCAACGGAGACGTCGCCAACAAGATCGGGACGTATCCCGTTGCCGTCCTGGCAAGGCAACACGACATTCCGTTTTATGTTGCTGCGCCGATTTCAACGCTCGACATGAAAATACCAGACGGCTCCCACATTCCAATCGAACAGCGCGATCCGCTCGAAGTCACGCACATCGGCGGAGTTCGCATGGTGCCGGAAGGCGTCAATGTCTTCAATCCCGCATTCGACGTTACGCCGAACCACCTCGTCACGGCGATCATCACGGAGCTTGGCGTTGCGCGGCCGCCTTACCTCGAAAGCCTGAGATGCTTGTCTTAGGAATTGAAACTTCCTGCGACGAAACGGCCGCCGCCATCGTCCGGGATGGCCGGGAAATCCTGTCGAACGTCATCCACTCGCAGATCAAAACTCATACGCCTTACGGCGGTGTCGTGCCGGAACTGGCATCGCGCGAGCACCTGTTGAAGATT
The DNA here is from genome assembly GCA_945861845.1 of Candidatus Sulfopaludibacter sp. SbA3. Taxonomy (GTDB): domain Bacteria; phylum Acidobacteriota; class Terriglobia; order 20CM-2-55-15; family 20CM-2-55-15; genus CAMBFR01. The sequence continues at coordinate 1,229 of CAMAWS010000138.1, forward strand.
CGCCCGATCGTGGACCAGGCATTCAAAGACGCGGGCGTCACGCTGGACCAGATCGACGGCATCGCGGCAACTTCGGGCCCGGGCCTCATCGGCTCGCTGCTTGTAGGCCTGACATACGCGAAGGCGCTCGCATTCGCGAAGAACAAGCCCCTGGTGGCCGTGAACCACATCGAAGGCCATATCTACTCGGTGGTTTTTGAGCACACCGACGTGGCGTTTCCAGCCCTGGCCCTGGTTGTTTCAGGTGGGCACACGAATTTGTTCTGGGTGGAGTCCGAGACGGGCGATTTCCGGCACCTCAAATACAAACTGGTCGGACGGACGCGCGACGATGCGGCGGGCGAAGCCTACGACAAGGTCGGAAAGCTGTTGGGACTCTCATATCCAGCCGGACCGGTGATCGACAGGCTGGCAAAATTCGGCGACCGTAACGCCGTGCCGTTCTCAATCGCTAAGATTTCGGATGGTTCGCTCGACTTCAGTTTCAGCGGAATCAAGACCGCGGTCCTCCGCCTTGTCAAGAGCGAGAAGCTGGAGCCCAGGAACGAGGAAGAGACAAGGAAGGATCAGCGGCGCCTCGACCTTCTGGCCAGTTTCCAGGAAGCCATCGTCAATATGCTGTGGGCAACGACGGAGCGGGCCGCGCTGGAACTGGAGCCCCGATCGCTGCTTCTATCGGGTGGCGTCGCGGCGAACAGCCGCCTCAGGGAGGTACTCACGGAGAAGGCCGCAGGGGCGGCTCTTCGGTTCCATTACCCCAGGCTAATCTTTACAACCGACAATGCCGCGATGATTGCCGCCGCCGGAACCGCGCATCTCCTGCGCGGCGAAACAGCCGACCTGACGGTCAATCCCGATCCGAACATGAGGCTTGCCGTCCCGCAGAACAACATCCTCAGCAAACGCTGGCGTAACTGACTGCCTAAAAGTCATCCCATTCCGAGCCGAAGCGCCTGCTTCTGACACTGAGGCGCCTTCGAGCCGCACCGCTCAATTAGAGCCTCCACCGTAGATGATCGCTAACTCCTGCAAACCGAGCGCGATCAGGCCTTGACGTTCGGAACGGCGAAAAACTTGCAAGATCGTTCGGTAGTTGGATTTCGTCACGAAGGGCAACTTTCGAGGCCCTAAAGGAGTGCTGTGATGAACAAACGCAAGATGCTGATTCGAGCCTGCGTTCTCGCCTTTCTTTTCACCCTCCTAACATCCGTCATCGATACAGCCGCTGCCGCAACCACAACGTCATTCACCTGGGAAAGCTGGCGCCAGCGGTCTGCGGAAAATAACAACGTAGCCCTTCGCGGAACGAACAATTGGTTGGCAAGCGGCGGAACGCTGTCGTTCAACCAGACGGGCGCTCAGAGTTATATAGAGGACTTCGTCGAAAGCACGGAAACCTTTGCGGTTGAGGGTATCCGCATCGAGTGGGAGATGCGCGCGGCCGTCGGCACGCTTTTCGGATATGTCGGGCCGTATGTGCGGCTGACGCAGAGGTCCGGTGCGGGCTGGAACAGTATCGGCATCGGCGCCCACGTGTTCTACCGCTGGGAAAGCCGAGGTACGAACGGAGCGGTACTGCACGCCGGCCGCCTGGGAAATCGGGTGATCTCGAGCCATCCTTCAGTCCCAGGCATCAACGACGGCACCTTCGCGCGCCATGTAGTTACGGTTTCCAACGGCGTCGTCACGTGGACTGTGAACGGGCAAACCATGTCGACCGTCGACACGGGAACGGCGCCGTATGCACCGATGCGCCTGATGGTTGGGGCACGGCTCTACGACTCTGGCGTGGCGCAGAACATTGAGATTCGCAACCTGGCCGTTACTACGAGCGCGCCGCAATATACCGGACCGATGAACACCACGATCACCGACAGTACCGGGCGCCGCGTCGCGGTCAATGGCTCTGCGCATGTGGATCATCAGACGGTGACGCGCGCGGATGGCTCAACGTCGGTCACCGTTTCGGGCGCCGCCTCGGTGCGCGACGCCACGCTCGGCAGTGTTTATGTGCCCTTCACCGGAACCTACAACCAGGCGACGGATAGCTTCTCCGGAACATACACCGATCCGCTCGGCGGCAGCCCGCAGAGTTTCCAATTTCTGCGCACGGCAGAACTGACCTGGCGCGGACGCATGACCGGCACCACCGCAACATCGAGCGGGGCGCGCAGCTACGATCTGACCGTCGACGTAACGGTGCCACCGGACATTTACCGTTCCGCCGTCAACTTGTCCGGACTCCGTTATAGCGGCCCGATCAGCGCTACTCGGCCGATTTCGATCCCGCTCAATATCCCGGAGATCGGCATCAACACCACAGAGACGCTCAACATTATCGTAAACGGCAATTGGAGCATTCAATTCGGTCCGGGGCAACCGGGCAGCTGGGTCATGTCGGGCCGGGCTTCCGGCACCTTCGCCGGCGATCGCACGATCAACCTGACGGGGCAAATAACCCAGGGGCCGGTAACCATACCGATCCCTATCAGCATCTCTATTTCCGGTGGCTTCGGCGGAACGCTCAGTGGCACCGCGGCCGACAACAACGTCCGCTTCACGGGCAACTGGACAGCCACATCCGGCGATCGATCCTATGGTGGCAATGTGGACATCTCGCTTCCGGTCGATATGCGATCCGGCCAGACCCCGGAGATGACGGCGGCCTTCACCGGCGCCATATCGACGCAGATTGGCGGGACGATCGCACGCACCGTTCCAGTTGACTTCAGCAGTAATGCTCCAGTGACCGCGGCGCGGCCATAGCCGCTTCGGCCGGAAGAACGAGGAGGCACGTGATGCGAAATCCGCTGTCGAGAACAAAAGGTGTGGTGAAAGCTTTGACCCTCGGGTTGATCGTGGCTGCGGTTTCACCTTCCCTGTATGCCCAGACGTCGGCGTTCGTTGTCAACGCAACAAGCGGCTCGATCGATCAGGTCACTCTTTCAACAATGCAATTACAGGCGAGTGGCAGCCTTGCGGCAGGCCGCTCTCCGCGGGCTTTCGCCCTCGTGCCGGGATCAAGCCGGGCGTATATAGCGAACACCGCCGGAAACGCGATCACGGTCTACGACACAGCGACGCGGCAGGTAGCGGCAACCGTTCCGCTACCCGCGGCGCCGCACAGCCTTGCAGTCAGCAACAACGGCGCGCGCGTCTATGTGAGCGTGCCGGAGACGAACGCCGTGGTGGTCATTGCGGCCGCCACCAATGCCGTCGAAACCACAGTCGCGGTTGGCTCGCGGCCCTGGGGGCTGGCGCTCAGCCGTGACGGGAACCGCCTCTACGTTGCCAACAGCGGAGGGCCCTCCATTTCTGTTATCGCAACCGCCACGCACACGGTTACACGGACCATCACGCTGACCGCCGTGAACCCGGCCCATTTGGCCGTCACTGTGGACGACCAGTTCCTGCTCGTAACGGAGGTTTCCGGAACCAACCTTATTGTCCTGAACCTGATGTTCGGCGATATCTTCCGCACCATCGCACTCGGGGGCATCGGCCAGTCGGTGAGCCTCGTGCCGGACGGCACGCGGATTTACGTTCCAATCACAAGCGGAGTTGTGACGATAGACACATCGACGTTTCTTGCGGCGGGTACGATGACCGACGTGGGCACCCCGGCCGCGGTTGCCTTCAATTCTGCGGGCACAACCGGATACGTCACAGACACCACTGGCGGCCGGCTGGTCGCATTCGATCCCAACACTTTGATGGTGACCTCTGAAACCACGCTCGCGCCCGGGGTTTCGGCTGTTGCGCTCCCGCAGCCAATGGCGCCGCAGTCCGGTTGGTGGTGGAACACGAGCGAGCCAGGCCGGGGATACGCACTTGAAGTTTATGGCTGGAAGATCATCTACTCCCCGTTTGTCTACGACGTCGATGGGGATCCACTTTGGTACATGGCATACCTTGCAACCACCGACGGCGAGACCTATACCGGCGATTTGCTGCAATACCGCAACGGCCAGGCGCTCAACGGAGCCTATCAGGCGCCTACACTGATCGGCGCTGTGGGGCCGGTATCGTTGCGCTTCACTTCGCCCACCACCGGAACCGCGACGCACCTTGGCATGCCGATCTCCGTGCAGCGCTATGACGTGGTCAGTAACGGCGTGGCCGCAGGACGGGGCAGCGGAATGCCGCAAACGGGCTGGTGGTGGGGACCGAGCGAGTGGGGCCGCGGTTACTTCATCGAGACACAGAACAATAATTTCTTTTTCGGCGCGTTCATGTACGACGGCCGTGGCGACGCCGCATAATACACGGCCACTGGAACTATCAGCGCCAGCGGTACAGCGCAGAGCGCCCTGTGGTTATGCAGGAACGGCCAACCACTGGTGGACACTACCGCCTACAAACAGGGCGTGTGCACCGCCGACCAGGGAACGATTACGATTCAATTCCAGTCCGGCTCGACGGCAACTCTAACGCTGCCAAATGGCTCAAGCGTGGCTCTCACGCGTGTTACCTACTGAGGGCCAATGCCTGCAGATACGCTCTGACTGCATTGTATAAACCCATCTCCAATGCGTCTGCGATGAGGGCGTGACCGATCGATACCTCAAGAATACCGGGCACGGCGAGGCAGAAGACTCCGAGATTCTGCAGATTCAGGTCATGCCCGGCATTCACCCCGAGCCCGGCCGCATGCGCCGCTTTGGCTGCAGCTGCAAATTGTGAGAGCGCGGATTGGAAATCATTACTGGCGAAAGCAGAGGCATAGGGCTCGGTATACAGTTCGACGCGGTGAGCGCCCAGTTCCCGGGCCTGCTGCCACTGAACGCTGCCGGCATCCATGAACAAACTCACGCGGATGCCAAGATCATTCAGCTCTCGAACAATCGGCGCGAGCCGACTTCCCTCTTGATCGAGGTCCCATCCGTGATCGGATGTCGCCTGTTCCGGGCTGTCGGGCACAAGCGTGCATTGTGCGGGAGTGGCTTTCCTGACGATGTCGAGAAACTCAGGAAAAGGATTACCTTCGATGTTGAATTCAATGCCGGGATGGCCCGATACCAGCTCGACGAGCTCGAACACATCCGACGGGCGGATGTGCCGCTGATCGGGCCGCGGATGCACTGTAATGCCATGAGCGCCCGCCTCGATGCTGCGAAGCGCAGCCTGCGTGACGCTGGGTATGCCAATGTTGCGAGTGTTCCGCAACAGCGCAACTTTATTGACATTGACGCTCAGCCTGGTCATGACGCGGTCTCTTCCAGCAGTTTCACAAGAGCGTGAAGTGTCCGGTTCACCGGGGTTGAAACGCCCAGTTCGGCGCCGCGGCGGGCCACATATCCGTTGAATGCATCGATCTCCGTCCGTTTGCCTCGCGCAATATCCTGGGCGGTGGAAGAGGTTGCCTCGCCCATCGCTTCACCCAACTTGATGGCGTCGCCGACCATATCGGTGGATGGCAACCGAACTCCGGCGGCGCGGGCCACAGCGACACCCTCCGCGACGACGAGAACCATGAGATCGCGAGTCCACGAGTTGCCCAGAATCCGCTCGTATCTCGACCGGGTCAGCGCCGAAATGGGATTGTAAGCGCAATTGAGGATCATCTTGGTCCAAAGCTCGCCCTCGATGTTGCCGGAAACCGCGCATGGAATATTGGCCGTATTGAACATCTGCGCCAACTGACCATTTTCGACGATCAGGTCCCCGCGGCCGGAATGCCTCACATGTCCGGGACCGGCCATCGCGACAGCAACATAAATTGCTGCAGGCATGGCCGCAATCCCTGTCGCAGTGCGAATCCGCTCTGCATTGTCTACACCGTTTTGAAGACTAAGGACAGTAGCGCCATGCTTCAGGTGCGGCGCCATGTGCCGGGCAGCGTCCTCGGTATCGATGTTTTTCACACAAAACAACACCACTTCCGCTTCGCCCACGGCGGCAACATCGGCGGAAGCAGCTACCGGAATCTGCCATTGTGACTGGGCTGTCTCGATCAACAGGCCTTTCCGATTGATGGCCTCCACATGTTTGGGCCGGCCGATAAGAGTCACCGGAGCGCCGGCACGGGCAAGCATGCCGCCGTAGTAACAGCCAACCGCTCCTGCGCCCATGACAGCAATGCGCGGCCAGACACCTGTGTTCACTATTCCTCCCTCCGCACGGCAGTGAAACGAAGTCGAACATCGTCTTCTGCTGTCTGCGTTCTTGCGTGCCGTAGCCGGCTTCCACGAGCCAACGCATCGTCCCATTACTGATGACCCTGAACACGCTGGTGTAGCGATCCATCCGCTCCAACGTGGCCCGGCGGTGCGCATCTTCGGTTGTTATGCAGTTGGTCGGTATGTGAGCGGATACTTCTCGGGATGTCTCAGCGATTCGAGAACGACAAAAAGTATTCCTGGCCGCACACATGGAGCCAGAAACCGTGTTTCGAAATATCCACAACCTCACCTGCCGAGGTGCTTTTGCCTAGAGTCGATGATTTCATCTTTGCGTTTTTCTATAATGCGCTGCACTTCGCACAATGGTGCGCCGCTCGGCGGTCTGCAGAGCCTTGATATGCCGTCAGGAACGCGTCTTCCAACCCTTCGGATCACGTGAACAGTGGTAGATGGCATAGACGACGATTTCGGTCGGATCG
>CAMAWS010000139.1 GCA_945861845.1 Candidatus Sulfopaludibacter sp. SbA3
CCGCCGGCCTGAGGCAACGAATGCCCTTGATCTTGTTCAAGCCGTCGACAAACACATCGCGGCGCCTCCCGAATTCGAGAACCATCTTCTGGACGGCCTTCCCCGTTTCTTCGGAGAAAGCCTCGATACCAGCCAGCTGAGTGAATGTCGCCGTGCTCGAAACACTCGTATTAACGAAGAGTTCAACCGCCTTGAACAGGTCCGGAGGTACTACTCCGAAACCCAATCGCCAGCCCGTCATTGCCGTAGTTTTGGAAAATCCATCGACCATGAGCAGACGGTTCAGGATGCCTGGAACGTCCAGAGTGCTCGCGGGCCGCTCAGCGTAAAATATCTTCGAATAGATTTCATCCGAAAGAATCAGCAGGTCGTGTTTTTCAGCAAGCTGGAACAAACCCTGGATGTCTTCAAGTTGAAGTACGCCGCCAGTCGGGTTCTGTGGCGAATTTATGACAAACATCTTGGTCCGGGGCGTGATCTTGCCGGCAACTTCATCCAGATCGAATCGAAATCCCTTGGCCTCGTCGAGCCGCACGGCAACTGGAGTCGCGCCCGCAATGCGTATGGCAGCCTCGTAAGCGGGATAGGCCGGCGCCGGATAGATTACCTCGTCGCCGGGATCCACTACGGAAAGGATCATCGAGAAAATCATCATCTTCGCCCCGGGCGTGATGATTATTGACGATGGATCAACCTTGTTTGCGTGTGTGTCGGACAACTCGCGCGCGATGCGTTGCCGGAGTTCCTGGATCCCGGCAACCGGCGAGTAATGCGTAGCGCCCTTCTTCAGCCACTCGATGCCGGCATTCACTATGGGACTCGGCGTATCAAAGTCGGGCTCGCCGATTTCAAGATGAACAACGCTTCGACCTTGCCTCTCCAGTTCGTTTGCCCGTGCCAAAGTCTCGAATGCCGCCTCGCCCGAAATACCCGACATTCGGCCGGCTGCTCTGCTTCTGGTGTGAATTTTCATTATCTTAATGTCTGCGCCCTATCGGGCCTGCATTCGCAGCCGCTCATGTTAATCAGCTTCAACTCTCAACGGATCAAAAGTATATCATTCGAATCTGGAGGTTTCTTAAACAGTGGATGAGCGATGGGTACGGGTTGCCGCAATTAGCGACCTTGCCTCGGAGGGTCTGGGCTTTGCCGTTAGGGCTGACGGACTTGACCTTGCCCTCTTCCGTTGGGACGATCAGGTCTACGCTATTGAAGACCTCTGCCCTCACCTGGGTTTCCCCATGAGCGAGGGGATAATGCAGAACGGCGAAGTCATCTGCAGCTGGCACGGCTGGCATATCCGGCTCGAAGACGGCACCTGCCGACGCGAACGCGAACGGGCAAACGTTTACGCATGCGAGATTCGCGGCGATGAGGTATGGGTAAAGGTCTAGTCAGCCGCGGATCTGACACCCGAAGCTAACGGTCTTTCGCCGCTTCGGGGCTTTTCTTCCAAAGCCGCCACAAGTCACACCCGAACGCGTTACGAATAATGGAGAAGCGCGCTACAATGCTTCTCCATGAACGGCGCGTTAATGGGAGTTCTGCTTTTCCTGATGCAGGCTCCCACCATTTCCCCAGGCATCAATTTCTTTTCCCTTAAGCAGGACATCGAGATAGGTTCGGAGTCATCGACAGAAGCCGAAAAAACCCTTCCCCTCGTCCGCGATGCCGTCATCAACGGGTATTTCCGAGGCTTTGGCCAGCGGCTGTCGCAACGCTCCACGCCAAGGCTTCAACATCGTTTCCGGATCGTGAACAGCAAGGAAGTCAGTTCGGTGGGATTTCCAGGCGGTGCAATTTACATAAATCGGGGTCTGGTCGAGATGGCGGAAAACGAAAGCGAACTCGCTGCCCTTCTCGCCCACGAAATAGGTCACATCGCTGCCCGGCATGGCACAGCCCAGCTTTCCCGCCAATTGCTGGTCCAGGCACCGATGTCTATCGCAACCGGGGTTCCCACGCAGGACGGATGGAAAGATCAGCTCACCAAACTGGGCATCTCATTTGGCGCGAACGCATCGTTCGTCCGATACAACCGGGACCAGGAGCTCGAAGCCAACCTAATTGCAATCCGCCTTCTCATCGAAAGCCGCTTCGACCCCCACGGCCTGCCGGCCATTTTGCAGAAAATCAATGACCTCCAGCACGCGGAGGGAGTCCGCCTCCCGGCATTCGTGTTCAATCATCCCCTGGCGGAGAGCCCTTCCGAGGAGCTCGAAAACGCGATTGCGGAACTGAGCAAAGGCCCGGTACGCGCCCGCAAGCCTGCGGAGTTTGCTGGCTTCCATTCGGCATTGCAGAAGCTGGCCCTGCCGGCCACCGAGAAAGGCACACCCAGGGAGGCAACGGACGAGACCGACGACGGAACGCTGCCCAACGTCTACGCGCACCCGGAGGATTTCTACCGGATGGGTTATCCGGAAAACTGGCTGGTCACGCGAACCGGTCCAAACGGCGCCATCATCGCGCCACCTGATGGGATTCAGAACTCTGCCGCCGGCGACGATCTGACCCGCGGCGTCATGTTCGATATGTTCCCGATACCGGAACGTCCGATGACTCTTGAGCAGGCGACCAACCGTCTCATCGTTTTCCTCAGGCAACGCAACCAGTCCTTGCGGGCCGTTCCCGGCGCACAAATGGTCCTGCTGATGGACGACCAGCCGGGGTTGCGAACAGTAATGCTGGCTAAGTCGAACGTGACCGATTCGCCGGAGGTTATCTGGTTGGTCACACGCGTCTATTACCAGAGCCTGTTTTACATGGTGCTGGTCGCGCCGGAAGACCAATTTCCCGAGGTTCAGCCTGTATTCGAGCAGATCATACGCAGCACAAGGCTGCGGTAGGAGCTAGGGCTTCTCCAGTTTTCGGCAACCCAACGAACCGGCGACAATAACGCACTGCGCAACTCCCGCAAAAATCCCGGAATCGACAACCCCGGTCAATCCCTTTATGCGGCGTTCGAGTTCGGCAGGATCAGAAATGGCGCCGTGCTTCCAATCGAGAATCAGATTTCCATTGTCGGACACGAAGGGCTTGCCGTCCTTCTCACGTATCCGTGCCTGGCCACCCCAGCTTTCAAGCTGCGCGGTAATGAGGTCCACTGCTAGAGGAATGACTTCAACGGGAATAACGGTGCGCGAGCCAAGCCGATCGACCAGCTTGCTGTCGTCGACAACGATGATCACCCGTCTCGACGCGTGCGCGACAACCTTTTCGCGAACCAGCGCGCCCCCCAAACCTTTGATCAGGTCGAGTTCCGGAGAGACTTCGTCGGCGCCATCCACAGTCACGTCGATCTTTGGATTCGTTTTGAAATCAGTGAGAGGAACGCCGACTTCGGCAGCGAGACGGTGCGACGCCTCCGAAGTCGGAATTCCCACAACTTTAAGCCCGCTTCGTACCATCGCGCCGAGTTCACGAATGAAGTGCGACGCTGTCGAGCCCGTGCCGAGGCCGACAACCATTCCGGAACGAATTTCTTCGAGGGCAACAAGGGCAGCCTGTCTTTTAAGCTCGTCACTCATATTATTAGCCGCTACTTCTGGAAGTCAGTCGAGATATTCGGTTACGCGCAGCAAATCGTCTTCTTCGCGGATAAGCAACCGGTGCTGACAATAGGAAAGCTGTTCGAGATCTCGAACCGTGTCTGAAACGACCAGGGTTTCTTCGGGCCGCGATCCCAGCGTTTGAAGGGCAAAATCAGCGTGAGCCTTTTTCGAAATCGGGCTCGCGAAATCGCCGGAGACCCGGATGCGCACTTCAGGACCTTCTACAAGTTCATTGGCGTAAATCGTCAGCGGCTGCCAGCCGCAATGGACCTGGATTTTGCGGGCAACGTACTGAAAGCCCGAAGAAATAATGATCGAAGGAATGCCGGCATCCATCAGCCCCCGCGCAATGACCGGCACGTGCCGGTTCCAGTCGATTTCATCGAGAAGCGACTCGATCTCCTGCACGGAACGGCCATTCCACAGCCTCGCGTCGCGCAGGCAGAACTCCTCGTAATTAATCGCCCCGGAGAGCCATTCGTCGAGGTAAGCGCATGCGGTGCTATCCCAGAGACCTAGACGCTCATGAATATAACGCCATGGACTCGGAACCTTTGTGAGAGTTCCATCCAGATCGAATATGACTGCTGAAATCCCGTTCATCGCTTGTGAACCAGATTCAGAAACTCGTTCCGTGTGTTTTGGTTGTCCTTGAATGCCCCGAGCATCGAACTCGTAACGGCTACCGAGTTTTGCTTCTCGACGCCGCGCATGATCATGCACAGATGCTGCGCTTCAATAACAACCGCAACACCCTTCGGCTTGATCTTGGCATTGATGGTTTCCGCGATCTCTGTCGTCAGCCGCTCCTGCACCTGTAAACGCTTCGCGTACATATCGACGATCCGCGGAATCTTGCTGAGGCCGACGATCTTGCCATTCGGAATGTATGCGACGTGGCACTTTCCAAAGAAAGGCAGGAGATGGTGCTCGCAGAGGCTGAAGACCTCAATGTCCTTGACGATGACCATTTCATCGTAAGCGACATCAAACAGGGCTCCGTTCAATATCTGGTCGGGATTCTGGCTGTAACCGCCGGTCAAATACCGCAGCGCACTATCCACGCGTTTCGGTGTGTTCTGAAGGCCGTCACGGTTGGTATCTTCGCCGATTGCCGCAAGAATACTGCGAATGTGTTCAATCATCCAGGCGCTCCATAATAAAAGCGGGATTATAGCAAGGTTCCGTTCCTTTTCGGCTGCGCCCTATCGGGCTTGCATTCGCAGCGGCTAATGCCGCACCTGTTCCAACATACCGGTTAAATATGCTATTAAGGCGACATGCCCATTTATGAATACAGCTGCGAAAAATGCGGGAAAACAATCGAGATCATCCAGAAGATGTCGGACAAGCCACTCCGCAAGCACGAAAAATGCGGAGGAAAGCTGACCAAGGAAATTTCCGCCTCGGCTTTCCAGTTCAAGGGAACTGGCTGGTACGTTACCGATTACGGAACCAAGTCCGGGGCCGGGGGCAAGGAGCCCTTAAAAGACGGCGATGCTGCCTCGAACGCAGCTAAGGAGAGCGCGAAGAGCACCGAGAGCAGTGGGGCTGACAAACCATCGGCGGCTGCCGAGAAGACCGAGAAAACCGGAAAAACCGAGAAGGCCAAAAAGGCCGACAAGGCCGACAAGCCCGCCAAATCCAGTGGCTCGTAAGCCGAGCCCCCACCTGCGCGCCGAGCGGATTTTCTCCGCGCTCCAACTGGCCTATCCCGATGCCAAGTGCGCCCTGAACCATTCCAGTCCGCTTCAGTTGCTCATTGCCACGATCTTGTCGGCGCAAAGCACCGACAAGATGATCAACACGATCACGCCGGCTCTCTTCAAAAAGTATCGAACTGCGCAGCAATTCGCCGAAGCCGACACCGCGGAACTGGAGGAGATGATTCACTCCAGTGGATTCTTCCGCAATAAGGCTAAAAGCATAAAGGGAGCATGCCGTTTGATTGCGGACAAGCATCGCGGGAAGGTTCCGCAGGCAATGGAGGAGTTGCTGGAATTGCCTGGCGTCGCCCGCAAAACGGCAAACGTCGTGCTGGGCGTGGCATACAGCATTCCCGAAGGTGTCGCAGTCGATACGCACGTACAGCGGCTCTCGCGGCGCCTGGATCTTTCAAAGGAAACACGGCCCGAGAAGATCGAGGAGGATCTAATGGGCCTCTTTCCTCGGGAGAAGTGGATATTGCTGTCGCATCTGTTAATTCACCACGGCCGCGCAAAGTGCGCAGCGCAGCGGCCGAAATGCGCGGAGTGTCCGATTGAGAGCCTCTGTCATTCCGAAGACAAGTTGGTTTGAAGGTTGGATAGCGATCCCCGCAGGACCTTTGCATCGGTGGTTGCCGGCGTCAGCGAATTTCAGCAGTGGAAAGATGTCGACCTGCACCGTCCGCTCCTATATAAAGGTGCTACAAACTCACCACAAATAGAGGGAGCACTGGATGTCTAATGTAAGCTCGACCAGAGTGGCAGCAATTGCGGTCTGGGCCTTGTTTGCGATGTTTACGTTCCCGGGGCCTGCCGTTGCCCAGGATTTGGCTGACAAGCCGGTGACATTTTCGAAGGACGTCGCTCCGATCTTCCAGGAACGATGCCAGGAATGCCATCACAAGGGATCCATCGCTCCCATGTCGCTGGTGACGTATGAAGAGACTCGCCCCTGGGCAAAGTCGATCCGGCAGCGCGTCATCGAGCGGCAGATGCCTCCGTGGCACATCGACAAGACCGTCGGCATCCAGAAGTTCAAGAACGATATTTCACTGAGCGATGAGCAGATCAGTACGATCGTCCGCTGGGTGGATTCCGGGGCGTTGGCCGGAAATTTGAAGGACATGCCCGCAGCGAAGCAATGGTCTGACGGCAACGAATGGAAGGGACAAAAAGAACTCGGGCCGCCCGACCTGATCGTTAAGTCGGAACCCTATACCATGCCCGCCAAGCGACAGGACTTATGGTGGAGGCCGATCTCGAATATCCCGATAACCGAACCTCGATGGTTGCGTGCGGTTGAGATGAGACCCGGGACTCTTCCCGGGCGCAAGATCACACACCACGCCGTGACTTACCTGGTTCAGGACGACCCGGACAGCCTGGCTCCCGGCACGGACCCGGCACTGAATGCGAGGGCATACCTGATGGAATGGGCTGTCGGCAAGGGCTACGATCTGCACGGGCCCGATGCAGGCAAGTTGCTGCTGCCCGGCTCACAGATATCCTGGGATATTCATCTCCATGCCGTGGGCGAAGAAATTCGCGACAACGTGGAAATTGCGCTCTGGTTCTATCCGAAAGGGCAGGAGCCGAAGCATCGCACCTATCTGACCGGCTTCCAGGCTCTGCGCGGATTCCAGACCTCGAAAGCGGCCGGCGGCAGCCGCAACGTCGATATTCCTCCGAACTCGATTGCGTCGTCGGACAACTACACCGTGCTGCAGAAAGCTGCCCGCCTGGAAAATTTTCAGCCGCACATGCATCTTCGCGGCAAAGCCATGACCGTTGAAGCCATTCTGCCTGATGGCATTGTTCAGCCCATCAGCTATGTCGGACGCTTCAACTTCAACTGGATGACGAACTACATCTTCGATGACAACGCCGCCCCGGTTTTTCCCAAAGGCACGGTAATTCACGTCACGGCCGTGTACGACAACACGATCGCGAATCCGAACAACCCCGACCCGGAACAATGGGTCGGTTTCGGTGACCGGACTGTCGATGAAATGGGGCATGCGTGGATGAACGTTACCTACCTGAGCGACGAGGAGTACAACGCGTGGGCCGCAAACCGAAAAACGCAACAGACAGCCGCCGAGCGGCGGTGAGGGCCTGGCTCTGTGCGGTTGTCGTTCTGGCTGCAACTGCCGTACTCGCGCTAGCGCAGCTTCCACTCGAACCTCAGCGCGAGGCAGGCGCCGGCGTAACAGGCGCTTTTGAGGGCTGGTTCAGAAACCAGGACGGAACCTTCAGCCTTCTTCTCGGCTATTACAACAGAAACCGAAAACAGGAAGTCGACATCCCGATCGGACCGGACAATCGCATCGAACCGGGCGGGCCGGACCGGGGCCAGCCAACCCACTTCATAACCGGAAGAGGCTGGGGCCTATTCACCATCAAGGTGCCTGTGGACTTTGCTCAGAACAGGCTGGTCTGGACACTGAAAGTGAACGGCCAAACCACGACAATACCCATGAGTCTCAAGCCGGATTGGGAACTCTCGCCGTTCGTGGAGGCATCCGTAGGCAACACGC
>CAMAWS010000140.1 GCA_945861845.1 Candidatus Sulfopaludibacter sp. SbA3
AACAGGAATTTCATGGAACTTGGCACGGGGCTGAAGCCCCGCGCCCACAGCGTGCATCCGAAATCCGCGTTAGTCATGCAACCTCAATCATCCATTCAATGCATTCTTCAAGCTTCCGCCGCATAATTGCGGCTGGCTGACGGCCTCGACGGCCGTGACCGGGCAGCACCCATTCGAAATTGAAGTCCAGCAGGCGTTTCATGGATTCGATTTGATGCCGCCAAGAGTACCACGCAACCCTGCGAAAGGCGGTGAGTCCACCACGCTCCTCGGACCATGCCAGATGGTCTCCCGTGAACAAGTACTTCCCTTTGTACAGAAGCACCACCGAACCTCGCGTGTGTCCCGGAACGGGAATGGCCGTAAGCTGGCTGTCCAGTTCAACGGGCTCGTCTCCTTCCAGGAAATGTTCGGCCGCGATCCCGCGCGAGTCCGCGCGGTGGATGATACGGCGGCAGCCAAAATGGCCGTGGAGTTTCTCGTGGTCTGCGACATCGTCGCGATGCGTCATGAACATCGTGGCCACGCCGCCCAGTTCCTCGATTTTCTTCACAAGCTGCCTGGCGGCGCGCGGCGAATCGACGAGGACGTTTCCTTCCGGCCGCTGGATCAGGTAACTCGCCGCACCGTAGGAACTTTCCGAAGCGAAGCCGCAGAAGTAAACGTTGTCATCCACCTTCTCCGGGAACGCCGCGAGTGCAGCTTCCAGGTTGGGCTTTGACCTTGCACCAATGGAGCCGGTCGGGCATGCGACCAATGCCATTTTTGCCCGGAGTTGTTCTCTGTCCGAACCTGGCTGGTGGTAAACGAAGGAGTGGTCGGACGCTTCCTGGAAGACAGATGGAGCAATCTGCCGGCACATATCGCAATCAATGCAGGTATTGTCGACGAAGAAGTCTCCGGCAACATTGTCGGGATAAGAGCGCTTGAGCGTGGCCATGGGTCTGTACCAGCCGCTACGAAGGCTGAGGCTCTTCCTTTCGGTGGTGGCTGACCTCTTCGATGATGTCCTTGACGACCGCCTCGCGTTCTTCCGATTCAAGCTGGTCGCGCATGCGCCGCAGGGCGACACCAACAATGTCGCGATGGTGCAGCTTTGAACCGGTGTGCTTTTCGCTCACATCCAGCCACATCGAATGCACAAGGTCGACGTCCTCGGGCCAGAGGCGGGGTGGATGCGGTCCAAGGTTCACAAAGATCGATGGCCGGGCGGGCGAGAGAATTTCGAGCGAAAACGGGTGTCGCGGATCCGGCAATTTTTCCCATGCCTGGCCGATCCGGCGGGCCAGCTCTTCGGAATCCATGCGTGCAGAAACACCGCTTACCAGCCGGGAAGCCTGCAGCTTTGCAGCGGTCTGGACCATGGCATCGAATGGATTGATGCCCGGCACCACCAGAAGGTCTACGGTTTTCCCTTCTTTTTCCGCCATTGCGACAACCCGGGTAAACAGTTCCCGTTCATAGTCCGTGAAGAGCTGGTTTTCGGCGAGTTCATATTCGCCCGCGCCGGCGGTGACCGCGCGCACGGTCATGACCACAATGTCGTGACGCCGAAGATTGGTCTTCTGCAGCACATTTTCCAGGTGCATCAGCCGGTTGTAATCGCGAACCGCAACCATAATGCAGGCAGGCCGCGCATGTATTGAACCCTCGCCCGCGACGACTTCCGGCTGGACATCGAGATTGAATTGTTCCAGCCCTTGCTTACCCTCCGCCCGCGCTTTCGCGTTCAGGCGCAT
The DNA here is from genome assembly GCA_945861845.1 of Candidatus Sulfopaludibacter sp. SbA3. Classification (GTDB taxonomy): domain Bacteria; phylum Acidobacteriota; class Terriglobia; order 20CM-2-55-15; family 20CM-2-55-15; genus CAMBFR01. The sequence goes on from CAMAWS010000140.1 coordinate 1,740, forward strand.
GGAAATCGTAAACACGGCAAAAAGAACGACGGTGAACGTGACGCCATAAATTGTCGCGATCTGCTTCGACAGCAGGTTTGCAATCGCGACCAGGAACAGCATTGACGTTGTCAGGATCAATCCGACCGGTATCTCTTTTCCGCCAATGTGCAGGTTGAGCGGAGTCTTGTATTCCTGGTCATGACGCTTGAATCTCAGGAAGAGAATGCCGAGGGCCTTGAGAGAGAAACTCCAGACCACGCCGAAGGCATAGGCCTCACCGAGCAGATAGACATCGCCGCCGCTGGCCAGGATCGTCGCGGCCTGCAGGCAGGTGATCAGATTGATCAGGCGATACGACGTGCCGAATCGCCGGTGGAGCTTGCGGAACCAGGGAGTAAGCACGCCGTCTTCGGCCACACGGTTGAGAACGCCGTTGGCGCCGATGATCGAAGTATTCACGGCCCCCGACAGGATCAGCGTTCCCACGAATACAACAAAGATGTGGAATACCAGGCGAAGCAGTTCAGGACCAATCAGGTGGGTGGTAAGCCCGCCGAGGAGGTTATCCACGTACTCGGGCCGGACATTGTCGGGAATGATCAGGAAAGCAAACAACGTGATGACACCCGTGCAGACAACCGCGAATCCACACACAATGTTTGCGGTGATCTTCAGGTTCTTCAGTTTCGGCGATGCGACTTCCCGATAGACCTGCGCCAGGGTCTCGAAACCGCTCATGGCAAGCAAGGAGTGTCCGAAAGCCACAATGATCACGACGAACGGAATCGTGAGCAATCGCGTTCCCTCAAGCCAGCCGGCGCTCTCCCCGGTAAATCTGAGATTCGAAGCAGCCGGAGAAGGTGGAATCTGCGCCGGTCCGTTCACCAGCAGCGTCAGCACGCACCAGACCAGGAACATTACAACCATCACGGTCGTGATCTGCATGATCCGCAGAGCCTTCGTACTGGACTCGTGAATACCCTTGATGTTGCTCCACCAGAAGTAACCGGTGACGACCAGGGCAAAGAAGACGGAGAACAGGTTGGGGGGCACTTCAAAACCGAGATTCATTAAAGCGCCCAGCTCGTTCAGCAGGCGGCCAAGATAGTGTCCCGCACTGACGCTCGAGATCGGGCCAGTGAGGATGTAGTCGAATATGAGAGCCGAAACCGAAAGGCGGGCCATGAAGGGGCCCATCGCGTCGCGCACAACGACGTAGACTCCCCCCCGAACGTACATACTGCAACTCTCGAGGTATATGGAGCGAACCGCGAAACTGAAGAGCATTACAGCAAGGATGTACCACGGAGCGCTCGGCCCGATTGCCTGCTCAACAATGCCACCGACGTAAAAGGCGGACGAGGCAAGATCACTGAGGACGATGGCTGCCGCTCTCCAGAACGAGATGAACGACAGCATGACGGTACTGGCGACCACGACTTTCGTGGTTGCCGACCGTTGTACGGTTGACAAGGGAAGTTCTCCTTTTCGTGCCGTTTCGACGGCACGCTCTCAATTTGGCCTACGGGGTTAGCTGACGGGCTTGGGCTCGAAAGTACCCAGTCCACCTCGCATCATCTTCGCGTCATTGGCCACGATGCGACGCGGACTTCGCCCCCATTACTGGGTCCCCTGCCTCGGCTGAGTTCGGCACGGCAAACCCATATTCGACACCTGTAGCGAAAGCCGTGTCAAGTCACGAGGGAACTTGAGTGGCTAGTTCAGGCCAGCCCATGGGAGAAGAACACTGAAGGTCACGAAGTACGCAATTGCTCCGGCCCAGTAGGTCAGTGTCACCGCCAGGAAAGGAACACCCCAGCGCCTTGTCTCGTAGACTTCTTTGAACAGGACGCCTAGCGCCACGCCGGCACTGGATCCAAACCACATTGCGCTTCCACCGTAGCCGACGCAGTACGCCAGGAGACCCCAGTCGAAGCCCTTGAGCGACAGGCATACGGCGGTGAGCGGTATGTTGTCGAACCATGCGGACAGATGTCCCATAAGGATGGCGATCACGTCGCGGTCCATCAGATCCAGATACGGCCTGGCCTCCTGTAGCGGCAACATCTCTGCCGCCGCTACCAGCAGCAACAGAAATAACGTGTTGGGAACAGCGCTGGTAACCGCGGCTCGTTCGAATTTGGTGCGGCCCAAAATCATACCAATGATCAAGCCCGCCCACAGGCCGGCAGCCGGCTGGTCGAACAGGTTTCCAACGATCAGTCCGGGAATGGCGAGCAGGGTGAGCATCATGGACAGGCGCACTGTCTTCCGGTGGGCACCTTCGTCAAGTGCCCGGGCATCGTCTTCACCGAGATGCCTGTCATCGTATGTTTCAACGGCCTTGGGATTGATCTTTACGGCCGCCAGATGACGGAGAGTATGGTGACCGTGTCTGGCGGCCCAGAGACAGATGAGAATCTGGGCCGGGATCGCCGCAAACATGGCGGAGAAAATTTCGAAAACGGAAATCTTGGGGTCCTGGGATACGAACATCATGACCGTGGTGGTATCACCAACTGGCGAGCCGGCGCCGCCAAGATTCGACGCGCAGATCACGCCCACCAGCATACTGAACGGAACGTTTTTTCTGCCGTAAACCGCAATAAGAATAGTGCCGCCGATCATGCAGGCTGCAATGTTGTCCAGAATTGTTGACAGCGCAAAAACGCTCCAGAGGATCATTGCATCTGTCTTTAGAAGTTTCGCCATCCCATGGCTCGCTCCCGAATCTTCGAAATAGTAAGCAACGAGCGAAAATCCGGGCAGGAGGAACGCGAGGTTGTATAGCAGGTGGAACCGGTGCCATTCGCTGAAGTGGCTGACCAGGCCACCGGCGCCGTTAACTGCCGCAAACATAATTGCGATTATCGAGAAGCCGCCCACAACCACCGGCAGCTGGTGGTGATGGAAAAGGAGAAGGCCGGCAAGCATTGAGAAAAAGAGGGCAAAAGTTGCCCATGAAGCTAGTGTCATTTCCGCCTTCCGAGATGAATTATGAAAATAAGACGTCGTTGCGCCGCCGTCATGGCCCCGCGCGGCAGGCATTGTACAACGAAGAGGGCGCCTATTCCCGAAGAGTAACGACGGTTACGCCGCGGCCGCCTTCAGATTGTGGCGCAGCCTCAATACGGGCAACATGGGGATGTCCCGCCAGGAACTCCGCTATGGCCTGACGTAGCGCTCCGGTTCCGCTGCCGTGAACGATCCGGACTTGGGCCATGGACGCGAGAAACGCCTCGTCCAGAAACTTATCGGTACGGTCCAGCGCTTCGTCCACCCTGCAACCCACCAGATTGATCTCGTTCTTCTCGATCTGCTTCGACGAAAAGCTGACGCGCACGCCTTCCGGCAACTTGAGCGACGGCCGTTGCAGAACTTCCAGGTCGTCGAGGGGCAGGCGCAGCTTGATGTTGCCAACCAGTACTTCGGCGTTATCGCCCTTTAATGAAGTGACCGACCCGGTCACCCCCATGGAAACCACGCGCACAAGTGAACCTTCTTTTGCTTCTCCGGCCTGAGCGGCAGGGCGCTGCGACTTTTCCGTTTGAGTTTCCTTTGGCGCCAGTTTCTCCCGCTCGCGCTGTACTTCCGAGGTGGCCTGGGCTTTGACGCTGGCCAGTTTTCGCTGAAATCGCTTCACGGAATCATCGCGAACCGATTCCAGTTCCCTGGACGCTCGATCCGACATCTCTTTGGCAATCCGTTCGAGCTTCTGTTCGACGCGCGCAATTTCCGCCTTGTGCTGGGAGGTCAGTTGCTCAAATTCCTTCTGCTTCCAAACCTCGAAGTCGCGGCGCTGCTCCTCGAGCTGGCTTTTCTCGCGCTCTAGATCTCCAATACGCCGCCTCAGTTCGTCAACGTAATGGGCGGCTTCTACGTCGGCCAGGTCGAGAAATCCGAGCGCCGAAGCCAGGACCGATGCCGGCAATTGCAATCGCTCGGCGATCTTCAGGCCGCTGGATGCGCCAGCCGATCCGTGTATCAATCGAAAGGTCGGCTCCAGGGTGATTTCGTTGAATTCCATTGCCGCATTCGCGACACCGCCTGTCGTTTCGGCGTAGAGCTTCAACCGGTTGTAATGAGTTGTCGCAACCGTCAGAGCTCCGATATCGAGAAACTTTTCAAGGACGGCGCGAGCGAGCGCCGCGCCTTCGCCGGGCTCCGTGCTGCTGCCGATTTCGTCGAGCAGAATGAGCGTGCGCGACGTTGCGGATTCAATCATCGACTTGATGGCCAGGACGTGCGCGGAGAACGTACTGAGGTGGTTAGTGATCGACTGCTGGTCGCCAATATCTGCCAGCACGCGGTCAAAAACAGGCAAAGAAGCCTCTTCCGCCGGAACCGGAATGCCCGACTGGGCCATCAAGGCAAGCAGCCCGACGGTCTTCAGGACCACCGTCTTTCCGCCGGCGTTGGGACCACTGATCACAAGAACGCGGCGGTTGGAATCCATGTCGAGCGAGACGGGTGCGACCGGCTGATTCTCATGGCGCAGGTTGTCTTCGAGGAGGGGATGGCGGGCCTTGATCAAACTCAGAAGCGTTCCCGTTGTGAAGATTGGGCGAACGCAGTTAAACTCGCGGCCAAACCGGGCCTTCGCAAAAGTCAGTTCAAGATGCGCCGAAATGGCGCGGGCGCGGGCAAGGTCCGGAGCGCTCTGCTGAATGAGGTCGGTGAGTTCCGCAAGGATGCGCGCGATTTCGTAGCGCTCTTCCTCCTGCAGCCGCACGAGATCGTTGTTCATGTCCAGTACGGCAAGCGGCTCCATGAAAACAGTGGCGCCGCTGGAAGAACTGCCATGGACGATTCCGTCGACAGTACGTTTCTGGTCGCTCCGCACGGGAATGACGAACCGGCCATTGCGAATCGTGATAATTTCGTCCTGGAGATGGCTCGAAAACGCCGGGCTCCGCAGCATAGATTCGAGCCTGTCGGTCAGCCGGGCGCGGGCTGTATGAAGGGCACGCCGGATTCGTGCCAATTCCGGGCTGTAACGTTCATCGACTTCCCCATTCCGGATCGCCCGGCCAAGTTGATTGCTAAGGTTGCGCAAATCCGGTATGCGCAGGGAAACCTGGGCCAGGCGCGGAAAATGTTCGCGCTCTTCCTTCCACCGAAGACGAAGGCCTTCGGCGTGGTGCAGAAAATCTTGAATCGCCTCCACTTCTTCGATCTCCAGCGTCGTTCCTGACACCGTGAGCTTTTCAAGCGCCTGGGAAAGTAATGGAACTTCATTGAAGGGCACCCTGTGCTCGCGCAGATAGGTCATCGCTTCGGCGGTGATGGTGTGCTCGGCATCGAGGTGCTGCTCGTCGAGGCTTGGCTCGAGTTGCGCCAGGGCTTCCCTGGCGGCTGCGGTAGACACGTATCGCCCGAGAAGCTCTTTCAGGCGGTTGTATTCGAGGGCGTGTGCAGAAAAGTCCATTCCGGAATACCGCTACTGACGATTGATCAGGCTGGCGACAACGGCGGCGCCGTAGCCGTTGTCGATATTGACGACGGAAACGTTGGAAGCGCAACTGTTCAACATGCCGAGCAGGGCGGCAACTCCGCCAAAGCTTGCTCCATATCCGACGCTGGTCGGCACGGCGATGACAGGCGCGGAAACCAATCCGCCGACCACGCTTGGCAGGGCGCCTTCCATCCCGGCCACAACGATAACCACACGCGCATGGCTGAGGCGTTCCCGGCGATCGAGCAATCGATGAATGCCTGCAACGCCGACGTCATACAGGGCATCGACCGTGTTCCCCATCACCTGCAGTGTAACGACGGCCTCTTCGGCCACCGGCATGTCGGACGTGCCTGCCGACACGACCATGACAGTGCCCTTTCCGTAAACCTCCGTGTCCTTGCGTATGACTATGGCGCGCGCGCTTTCGTGATATCCCGCTTCCGGCACAATTTGTTTCACGCGATCGAACTGTTCGGAAGTCGCGCGGGTGACAAGAATGTTGTGGTGGTGCTTGTTCATCGACTCGACGATGCGCGCCACCTGCTCAACGGTTTTGCCGGCCCCGAAGACTACTTCGGGAAAACC
>CAMAWS010000141.1 GCA_945861845.1 Candidatus Sulfopaludibacter sp. SbA3
GACCGGCTTTACCAGATCGATCATCTGCATAAATGGTTCGCCATCTCGAGCCTGCTGCTTTTTGTGTTTACCGTCGGGATGATCCTCGCCGACTACTCCCGCGAGTGGAAGCGGTACCAGCGGGAATTCAACCGCATGAGCGTGGAGAACACCCAGCGGGACATGAATCAGGCAGTATCGGCGGTCGATCGAACCAGGTACGACCAGCTTCAGCAACAGTTGCAGCAGGCGCAGGCGGGACAGCAGCAGAACGAGGCGGAAATCGAGAGGATTCAGGACCAGATCGCCGATCTGCAAGCGGACTTCTATGCCGTTAACCAGAACTATCAGTTCGAAAAAGCAATCTACGATTCCGAAAAGTACACTTACGAAGAAGCTCTCGCACTCAAGGCTGCCAATGTGGACCAGCTCTCGACGAAGATGGGCGAAACCAGGAAGCAGATGGATGAGTACAAGGGCGAAGTCGACAGGCTGACCATCGAGATCCGTAACGCCAATGCCGAGCTCAACAAGTTCGTCGGCCAGCGCAAAATGGTCCAGGACCAGATCGATGCAATGCTTGGAGATTACCAGCGCCTGCAGCTGGTAAAGAACGCGCTGGACCCGGGTGTCATCGTAACCTCATTCCGGAATGCGCCAGTGCTGGACATGCTGGCTCCGTCAGAACGCGTGAACCAGATTCTCTTGCCGAACCTGTTTTACGAGCACCCATTCAAGCTGGTTCCCCGCGTCGATCGCTGCACGACCTGCCATCTTGGCATTGACCAGCCGGCGTTCCAGGACGCGCCTCAGCCTTTCAAGACCCATCCGAAAATGGACCTCTACCTGGCAGCCAGCGCTGCGCATCCGGTTGAACAGTTCGGCTGCACAACCTGTCACGGCGGTCTTGATCGAGCCGTGGACTTCCAGACTGCCGGACACATGCCGCGAACTCCCGAACAGCGGACGGAGTGGGAGGAAAAGTACGGCTGGCACGAAGAGCACTACCTTGAAACTCCAATGTTCTCCATGAACCATATCGAGTCGGGTTGCTACAAATGCCATAACGCCAGCGCAGACGTTCCAGGAGCAGCCTCGCTGAATAACGGCCGCGACCTGATCCGTATTTACGGATGTTTCGGCTGCCACAGGATTCCGGGCTACGAAAATGTGCGAAAGGTTGGGCCGGATCTCTCGACGATTTCCGGAAAGCTCACGAAGGACTGGGTGAGAAAGTGGCTGTCGAATCCGAAGGCGTTCAAATCCGAAGCGCGGATGCCGCAATTCTGGGGTAACAGCAACAACAGCGGCCCCGAATGGGAAAAGCGTAATGCCGTTGAGATAAACGCGATTACCGAGTACCTGTTCTCGAAGTCCAGGCCGCGAACATTGCCCCAGGGACGCAACGGCGGAAGCGCGGAGCGCGGCAAGCAACTCGTGGAATCCGTGGGCTGTTTCGGTTGCCACGCGATCGGGCCAATACAGGAATCCAATACGCAGACACAGACCCGGCGAAAGCACGGCTACAACCTGGCGAGCCAGGGCAGCAAAGTCACCGCGAACTGGATTTATAACTGGGTGAAGGATCCCCAGCAGGTCTGGCCTGGTTCAAAGATGCCGAGCCTCCGGCTGACGGACGCCGAAGCGGCCGACGTGACAGCGTACCTGACATCGCTGAAAAACCCTGAATTCGACTCCATGCCGCCGCCCGAACTGGATGCGGCGGCAGTGGAGGTAGTCATGCTGGAACTCTTGCGAGCCGGCTCGACCGACATCGAAGCTCGGCAGACACTGGCAACGATGAGCGCCGAGCAAAAGACTCTTTTTGCGGGTGAGCGGCTGGTCGGACGCTACGGTTGCTTTGGTTGCCACACTATTCCGGGATTCGAGAATGCCCAGCCTATCGGCACGGAACTCACTGTGGCCGGCAGCAAGCTCATCTCGCAATTCGACTTCGGCTTCCTCAACATCGAGCATTCGCGCCGCGGGTGGTACGAGGCGAAGCTGAAGGACCCCCGGATCTTCGACGTCGGCCGCGTAAAGCGGCCGGAAGAAACACTGAAGATGCCGAACTTCCGCTTCAGTGAAAACGAAGTCAATTCCATCGCGATGGTCCTGACCAGCCTCGTGAAAGACCCGGTTCCGCTGGAAATGCGCGACCGGACTACCGCGGCGATAGCCGAGGGCCGCTTGCTGGTGGCGGAGAAGAACTGCAAGGGCTGCCACCTGATCGAGGGAGCCGGCGGAGACATTCGTCCAACCTTGGAGGACCAGGCGATGTGGCCGCCAAACCTTGCAACCCAGGGCGCGAAAACTCAGCCCATGTGGCTGCACACGTTCGTGAAGGATCCTTCCACGACCCGCTTGCGGCCGTGGTTGACCGCGCGGATGCCGACTTTCCATTTCACGGAACAGGAAAGCGCGACAATCGGGCGCTATTTCTCGGCTCTGGACAATGTGGATTATCCATTCATCACGACCGATATCGCGACGAACAACGAAAAACTGCAGGTGGCAGGCCAGCTGTTCCAGACCCTGCAATGCGCCAAGTGCCATCCCACCAGCACGGGCCCGCCGCCCCCGGGCGTAACCGCCGCCGAACTAGCCCCAAACCTGATGATTGCGCACGAAAGACTGCGCCCGGAATGGGTTCTGAACTGGCTGGTGGATCCCCAAAAGATCATGCCGGGGACCCGGATGCCGACGTTCTTCCCGGACGGCCCCGACAAGCCCAGTCCGCTGACGAACATCCTCGGCGGAAACGTCCGGTCGCAGATCGAAGCGATCCGGGACCACGTGTTCTTTACATTGAGTGGCGGCAAGCGCCGGCCCGCTCCAGTCAGTTCAACGAACGACTAAATCCAAAAAGGGACGCATACTTAAAATTTAAGTATGCGTCCCTTTTTCCCTTCTAATATAGTCGTACAGACAGCTTTATTGAGCAGTTCTTAACCTTATAAACCATGGAGATTCTAAAAATGCCTAAACGACTTGTGTTTGTTTGCTCGTCGATTCTGGTGCTTGCGCTGGCCGCGGCTTGTGGCGGGGGTGACACCTCGGGCCTTCCACCCGCTCCTGCAGGGTCCGCTGCCGGCGGCGCCGGGACATTCGACATGTCCAAAGCGACAGCAACTGTAAGTGGAAAAATTGCCTTTGAAGGCGCGGTGCCGGCGCCCGCGAAGATCCAGATGTCGGCGGATCCTTTTTGCGCCCAGAGCGCCACTCCGGAAACCAGCGTGAGTGAAGAAATCAAAGTCAGCGATGGCGGGCTTGAAAACGTCATCGTCTACGTGAAGGCGGCTCCTGCAGGCCTGACCTTCGCAACACCGGCCGAGCCGAAGGTGATCAACCAGAAAGGTTGCCACTACACACCGCACGTTTTCACAATGATGGTAAACCAGCCGCTGGAAGTCCAGAACAGCGACATGACCCTTCACAACATCCACGTATGGGCTGTCACGAATACCCCGGTCAACATCGGCCAGGCCGTTCAGGGCATGAAGAACAACGTCAAGCTGGATAAAGAGGAAATACCCGTGCCGATCCGTTGCGATGTTCATCGATGGATGAACTCTTTCACGGGCGTCTTCAGCCACCCGTTTCATACCGTGTCGGGCGGCGGCGGCTCGTATGAGCTCAAATTGCCTCCAGGCACATATGAAATCGTTGCATGGCATGAAAAGCTGGGCATGAAATCCCAGATGGTCGTCGTCGCAGACAACGATAAGAAGGACCTCGGGTTCTCGTTCGCCGCAGGAGCGACTGCCGACTAATAATCTCAAGACATGTCACGTCACTTTTTAGAGGGCGGAAGTATCGGCTTGCACCGATTCGCCCTCTTTACTTCTTTTTGCACGGCCTTCCTGATCTTTGTCGGCGGGTTGGTCACAAGTACGGAATCGGGCCTCTCTGTTCCTGACTGGCCGCTTTCGTACGGTATGTTTTTCCCACCCATGGTGGGAGGCATTTTCTATGAGCACGGCCATCGGATGGTCGCCACTTTCGTCGGCCTGCTCACGGTGATCCTCACAGTCTGGACCTGCATGACGGAAAAGCGGGCCTGGGTCCGCTGGTTGAGCGTCGCCGCCTTCATTGCCGTCGTGACGCAGGGGATACTTGGCGGCCTGACCGTCATCTATCTCCTGCCGACGGCAATTTCGATGACACACGCCTGCCTTGCACAGACATTCTTCTGCCTTGTGGTGTCCCTCGCGCTGTTTACGTCCCCAGGCTGGAAGAACGGCTTACCCTCGGTCACGGACAATTCCGCCGGCATTGGCCTGCCGGCGCTTTGCGGCCTGACGACCGCCGCAATTTACCTGCAGCTCATACTCGGCGCGTTGATGCGTCATACCGACTCGGGCCTTGCGATTCCGGATTTTCCCCTCGCGTTCGGGCGGATCATCCCTCCTTTCAATTCCCCGAACATCGCCATCCACTTCGCTCATCGGTTAGGAGCGACGATCGTAACGGGCGCGATCATCTGGACCTTTTCGCGAATAGCCCGCGAATTCAGAAATTATCGAGGGTTGTTCCGGCCGGCCTTTGCCATGTTTTCCCTGGTTTTTGTCCAGCTTACGCTGGGTGCGCTGACAGTGCTCACGGCAAAGTCGGTGATTCCAACGACTGCGCATGTTGCGACCGGCGCCATTATCCTTGGCACATCTCTGGTGCTGACGCTACGGGCTTTCGCCATGAGCGGCCGCGAATGGAAGCCCGGCGCGAAGCGTGAGCGCGATAGCGCGAAACCTAAGCCAAAGGGCGCAGCAATCAGGTATATGATCACGGCGAGGGAACGGGCATGGAGATAACACAGGCCGATCTGACGGTTCGCCGCTCGCGCGCGGCCGACTACCTCGAGATCACGAAGCCCAGAATTACATTCATGGTCCTGATCACGACACTGGTCGGCTACTACATGGGCTCCGGCGAAGAACTTCGTCTTCTGCTTCTGTTGAACACGATCATCGGGACAGCACTTGTGGCCAGCGGAGCCAGCGCCCTCAATCAGTACCTGGAGCGTGACCTCGATAGCCGAATGGCGCGTACTCGAAACCGGCCGCTGCCCGACGCGCGGCTGGCGGCAAACGACGCGTTGCTTTTCTCGGCGATCATTTCGGTTCTCGGCATCGCGTACCTGGTCATATTTGTGAATGTCCTGACGGCCCTGCTCGGCGCGTCAACCCTGGCGGCCTACATCTTCATATACACGCCGATGAAGACCCGGACGAAGCTGTGCACGCTGATCGGGGCGTTCCCAGGGGCCACTCCACCAATAATGGGCTGGGCTGCAGCCCGCGGCGAACTCGACATTGCGGCGGGTTCCCTGTTTGCCATCCTGTTCCTGTGGCAGATGCCGCACTTCTTCGCGATTGCCTGGATATTCACGGAAGACTACACGCGGGCCGGTTTCACCATGCATGGCAACAGTGAAAGAACGGGCCGGCAGATAATCTTCTATTGTTGTGCGCTGATTCCGATCAGCCTCCTGCCAACGGTTTTCGGGATCACGGGCAGCTATTACCTGTTCGGTGCGTTGTTATTGGGGTTCGTTTACCTTGGCTATGGCTTCGCTGTTGCTCTTTTCCGATCCACGACGCACGCGCAGCGCCTGCTGCGCATATCCGTTCTGTACCTGCCTGCCCTGCTTGGGCTCATGATGCTGGACAAAAGTTAAGTAATGACCAACAACATTGCGGTTGCAGTTCGTGACCTCGCTCACTCTTATGGAGATCGCAAGGCGCTCGCCGGTGTCAGTTTTGAGGTAAAGCGCGGCGAGATCTTCGGCCTGCTGGGACCTAACGGCGGCGGAAAGACGACGCTGTTTCGCATCCTTTCCACTTCGTTTCCATCCACGTCCGGACAGGCGACGATATTTGGGTCCGACGTTCGTACGCAAGCCGAAGCTGTCCGGCGCCGAATTGGCGTCGTGTTTCAGAATCCAAGCCTGGACAAGAAGCTCACGGTTGCGGAAAACCTGCGCCATCGCGGACACCTTTATGGCCTCCGGGGGGCTCCTCTCGACGATCGCATGAAGGAAATGATGGAGCGCCTGGCCGTGGCCGACCGCGCGGGAGATATTGTCGAAAAACTCTCCGGAGGCCTTCAACGGCGCGTCGAACTGGCTGGCGGTCTTCTCCACCGCCCTGAGCTTCTGATTCTCGACGAGCCCTCAGTCGGTCTCGATCCAGGCGCCCGGCGTGATCTATGGCTCTACCTGCAGCGTCTGCGCGAGCGTGAAGGCGTGACAATCCTCCTGACCACGCATCTGATCGACGAGGCCGACCGATGCGACCATGTGCTCATACTGAATCAGGGCGCAGTTGTTGCCCTGGACACACCCGACACATTGAAGGAACAGATTGGCGGCGACGTGATTGTCATCACCTCCAGGACGCCCGACGAGCTTCGCGACGCCCTCAAGGAGCGCTTTGCTGTGGAGGCAACCATTTTCAACGGAAAAGTCCGAGTGGAACGTGAAAGCGGACACGCGTTCGTCTCGCAACTCGTCGAAGCGTTTTCCAGTATGATCGACTCCGTGACACTGGCGAAACCGACTCTCGAAGATGTTTTTATCGCGCGCACCGGGCATCGATTCTGGGAGGACGGCCAATGAGTTCCTTCCTTCTTGCGACTGGAACGCTTTGGCAGCGTGAAATGGTGCGCTTCCTGAGACAGCGCAGCCGCGTTGTCGGCGCGTTCGCATCGCCGTTGCTGTTCTGGGTTCTCATCGGATCCGGCGTGGGTTCGTCTTTTCGCGGGGCCGCCTCCGGGGAGATGAACTACATGGAGTACTTCTTTCCTGGAACAGTGGTCATGATTCTCCTGTTCACTTCGATATTCTCCACCATATCGATCATTGAAGACCGTAAAGAGGGCTTTCTGCAGGCCGTGCTCGTTGCGCCCATTCCGCGTTCCGCGTTTGTTTTAGGCAAGCTGCTCGGCGGCACCACGCTGGCTGTGGGACAGGGCGTCTTGTTCATGTTGCTTGCGCCACTGGTCGGCATTTCGTTGTCGGCGATACCGGCGGCGCTCGGCATGATGGGACTTGTAGCGTTCGGCCTGACAGCCCTGGGTTACACCATCGCCTGGAGCATGGATTCCACCCAGGGGTTCCATGCCATCATGAATCTGTTTCTCATTCCGATGTGGCTGCTTTCCGGATCGGTGTTTCCCGCGTCCGGCGCTTCACAGTGGCTGAGATGGGTCATGATGATCAACCCCCTGACATATGGGCTGGCTGCAGTGCGCTGGTCGATCTACGGCGCCGGAAGCGCGGCGACGCTGAACCTCCCGGCGTTTGTACTGTCGCTTGCGGTGTCGGTAGTTTTCGCGATAAGCCTGTTTGCGGCCGCTATTTTGATGACGAGGCGTACAAAGTGAAACGACTGCTGGTTATCGCATTCTTGCTGCTGACCGGATGCCAACGCCAGGAACCGCTTCCCGTTTTTTATCCGGTTCCTGATTTCTCGCTGACCGAACGGAGCAACAGGACAGTGAAGCTTCAGGATTTCGAAGGCAAAGTCTGGGTGGCAGACTTTATCTTCACAAGCTGTGCCGGAATGTGTCCTGCCATGAGCGATAAGATGCAGAAGCTGCAGGCGACGCTTCCGGCTGAAATCCATCTTGTTTCCTTCTCGGTTGATCCCGAGCGGGATACACCTGAAGTGCTGGCGTCATACGCCGAGCGCTACAAGGCCGATCCGA
>CAMAWS010000142.1 GCA_945861845.1 Candidatus Sulfopaludibacter sp. SbA3
TGATCGCGATCGATAACCTTGTAACGCTCGACCAGCCGCATCTCGTCGCTGTGGATCGCGCCGGCTCGATTGATCCAGGTGCGATCATCGAAACGGTTGGACTCGACGACCAGTGTGTCTGCTTCCCAGCGCGCCACCGAATATCCGTACCATCGAGGCTTTGCGCCGGGACCGGGAAGCTTGCGGCCATCCGTCCACATGTCGCGCCAGAAGTGATCACGTTCGAAAAATTGAACGATCTCGTCCTGAAGCTGCACGAATCGCAAGAGCGTATTGCCTGCTCCTGTGCGGGGATAGCCGGCGGGATCACATACAAAGATGGGATCATTCCAGTCCTTCTGGTCCGGCAAGAACACGTAAGACATCGGCGGTCTCTGGCCGGATGGCCTGGTCTGGCTCCACTTCGCCTGTCCCCAGGGGGTCATCGGCGGACGATTGGTGCCCAGAGTCGGAGCCGCAGCTCCGGCGCCGACTGTCTGCGCCCGCGCAGTGGTTTGTCCGGGCCCCAGAATCCTCCAGACCCCGGAAATGTCGCGCCCGTTGTTCTGCGCAAACAAGGCGGGCGCAAACACGAATGCGGCCACCGGAATAATGAACGCGCTAAGGAAACGACGCATGTTGAAACTCCCTTCGCCTGCTATTTTTTAACCGCCCCTGTGAGTGCTTCCCCGAAGTTGTTGCCCAGGCCGGCCGGATCGTCATTGACCCAGAACAAGTGCTCGTCGGAATAGACACACATGTCCTCCCGGATGTCGGGGTAGGGCGTGCCATCGGGCTTCTTGCCCCAGATTCCCTCGGCGACTCCGTCGGAGGTGGGCAGCCGCTCCATCATTTGTGTCGGGCCTACCCACGGCGCGGTGTACGCCTTCGGGTCGGTCATGGTCATCTGGAGCTCGATATGTTCGCGATCGAGGACCTTGTACCGCTCCACGAGCCGCATCTCATCGCTGTGTATCGAACCCTGCATATTCAGCCACGTCCGGTCGTCGAAACCGGAAGATTCCACGACCAGCGTGTCTCCGTCCCAATGCGCGACCGAATATCCGTACCACCGCGGCTTGGCGCCAGGACCGGGCACCTTGCGGGCATCCGTCCAGAAATCACGCCAGAAATGATCGCGTTCGAAAAACTGGACCACCTCGTCCTGAAGCTGCACGAACCGCAAGAGCGTATTGCCTGCTCCGGTCCGAGGATAGCCGGCCGGATCACAGACAAAGATCGGATCATTCCAGTCCTTCTGATCCGGCAAGAACACGAAAGCCAACGGCGAATTTCTGCCCGACGGCTTCGTCTGGCTCCACTTCGCCTGTCCCCAGGCGGTCATCGGCGGACGATTGGTGCCCAGCGTGGGGGCCGCAGCTCCGGCGCCCACTGTCTGCGCTCGTGCAGTCGTTCGTCCAGGAGGCAGTATTCTCCAAACCCCGGAGATGTCGCGCTGGCTGTTCTGAGCGAATACGGCGGGCACAACCGCGAATGCGGCCAATAGAACAATGAACGCGCCTGGCAAACGACGCATGCTGAAACTCCTTTCGCTCTTCGCGGCTAATGTTTGGGCGTAATTTTCACTTCCGACCACACGCACAGGTTTTCGTGAAAATCGTTGAAGTCCGACCGCGTTGGTTTGTCAACACGGGCGAAAACTCTTTTGTCGCCCCTCCACGTCCCGGTGTACGCCTTGGGATCCGTGATGTTCACGACGAGCTCCAGGTGGTCGCGATCCGTACGGCGGTATCGCTCCTCAACAATCATTTCGTCGCTGTGCGGAGAACCGTATTGATCGATCCAGGTCTTGTCTGTGTGGCCGTTGGAAGTGACGACAAACGTGTCGCCATCCCACCGGCCGACCGGATAGCCGAACCAGCGCGCGTCCAACTCATCCTTCGAAGCCATCTTTCGCCCGTCGGTCCAGATGTCGCGCCAAACGCGGCCACTCTCAAAAAACTGAATCACTTCATCGCGGGTCTGGGCGAACCGTATTCCCGGTAACTTCGCGTTCCAGAGGATCCTTGGTATACCCAGCGGATCACACCATTGGACAGGATCGTTCCGGTCCTTTTCCGGTTGGACGCCGGTACTCAGTTCCCTGTATCCGGTCTTGGTCTTACTAAACACGTCCTTCGCCCAATCCGTCATTGGAGGACGATTGTTGCTCACGGTGTTCAGGGCATTCGCCGGCCTGCCGTCATTCGTGAGGTCCCAATATCCGGTCAAATCGCGCGGGTTAAAAGTGCCTTGCGCGAAGGTCATCGACGGCAGAGTCAGTAGTGCCATCAAGGCAAGAATTCGCATGGAGACTCCTTATTGCTGCGGATCGATTGCCGGTCCGGTAACCACCTGGTTTTTCGGGAATGCCGGGAACTTCACTTCAACCTTCTTATAGCCCTCTTTAACCGGCTGGCCGGCGAGGTCGCCGTTAGGAACTCCGCATTGGCCAACCATGTACTGCTTGCCTTGCCTCACGAACTGGGCGCAACTTCCGAACGGCCGGTCGCCCTTCGCGGGAGTCATGCTCACCAGGATTTCGTCGCCGGGCTTGAACGTATTCCGGCTCCAGCCGATGCGTACCAGGTTGCCGGGGCTGAGCATTTCTACGCCCCATTTTTCGGTTTCGCCCTTGTCGTTCTTGAATTCAATGTAGAGCTGCGCATGGGGATTGACCCATACGACGTCGGTTACCACCGCCTTCACCGTAACTCGAAGATCGTTGTCGTAGCTTCCCGCTTCCGCGTGGTGCGCAAGCAAGTTGCCGGTGATCACCAAGAGGCCTGCGGTCAAAACACAAAGGAGCACAAGTTGACGTTTCATGAAAGTTACCTCCGTTAATTCAAAGCGCATTTCCAGTTATTGGCATCGTTACGATCGCCCGATCCATTATAGTGGGCTGCCTGCGGAAACGGGCACAACGGCCGCGTGAACGCAGGCGTTGCGCGAGATGCAATGATTTTCTCCGGCGCAATTCCACGATCCACCCACTGATCGAGGACTCCGATAGCGTCGAACGCGCTCGCTCCCGGCCCGTTGCCGCAGTGTTGGGCGCCGGGAATCAGAAACAGTCGTGCATTCTTCTGCGTCTCAGCCAGTGCGGCTTCGAAACTGCTCAGGCGGCGCACGTCGCGCGTCCTTTCGGCAACACTGCGGTAGTAGTTGATCGAGTTCAATGCCGAGATCGATGGGTCGTCCCACCCGTGATACATAATGAGCTTACCGCCGCGTTGTATGAACCCATCAAGGTCGGGATTCGTATTGTTGACGAATCCGAACTTTTGTTCACCCATAGCGAGGGCACTGTCGATGTCGACTGTTTTCGCGTCAAAGTTCGGAATCTGAAGCACGCCGAGACCGTAAAACTGCGCTGCAGGGCTGTTGTTGTTGTACGTTTCACTCAGGAAGACACGATTGTACCCACCCCATGCAACCTGGCCGGGCCCCCATAGACCGCCCGTGATTTGTTGGCCGCTCCTGGTGACAAATCCGCCAGTCAACTTCTTCATGAGGTTGATTTGAGGTTGCGTCAGGCAGGTGGCGGAGTCTTGTCCTGCTTTGCACAGAAGCTGCTCGGGAATGAACTTGCACTCGAGCGGGTTACTCAGGAAACCGTCCTGGGCACTGCCGTCTTTCGTGCCACACTCCTTCAATACCGCTGTCTGGATGAGAGTGACCTGCGCGGGCGTCAATCTATTTTCGTTGTTCGTCTGCTGGAAGGCCCAAATATCGGAGGCGCGCACACGGCCGAGCATGTATTGACTGGCTCCCGCCAGAATGCCGTCGTAGTCCGCAGGATACCGTTGGGCCTGGCTGAGTGCCTGTCCGCCGCCAGTCGAGCATCCATTGAAATAAGAACGTCTCGGGTCGCTTCCGTAAAAGGCGCGAACAATCGCTTTCCCGGCAACCGTCATTTCATGAGTGGAACGATAGCCGTAGTCCCTTTCTTTCTCCTCATTCGCAAGCCAGGCCCGGTCGTTGTTAACGTGGCCCGTGTCTGTGCTTGCCACCGCGTATCCGGCCTTCAGCTGATCTGCCAGAGAAGCGAGATTGAGGTACCCCGGCAGATTCGTGTAGCTGATGACTCCGCCAAGGCCGCCATTGCCCACTCCCTGGAACTTCCCGTTCCAGCCAGTCGTCGGCAGCCATACTTCAATCTTGATGTCAGAAGCCGGACTCGGCTTCAGTGTTGCAGTTACGCGGCAAAAGGAAGGCAGTCCCTGGATCGGCATTCCGCCATCGGGCGTGAACGTGCCGGACACAGTCGCCGCCGAAGTAATGGTCGTATTCGGCAATGCGCGCAGTACGGCGTTGGGTATGAGATCCGAACAGGTATCGGCAGCGGCTGTCGCCGCCCAGAGAACAATCATCGCCAGTGCAAGATAAGTACTACGGCCCATTACACTTCTCCTTAAGTTAACTCCAACTATTTGGGGACTGTATATACCATACGGGTTAAAAAATCACTAGCCTGTCCGAGAGTGAAGCGACGCTGAGAAGCATCAGGGGACCTCATCAAAGCTGCCGATAATTAAGTGCCCGTTGGCCGCCTGACTCGCGTTGCCGGGCCGGACGCACAGCATCGTTTTCATTCCGGCAACCCTTGCCGCGTCCAGTTCCCGAGTGACATCTGAAATGAATGTAATATCCGGTGGCGCAAGGCCGAATTCATTGGCGATCCGGCGGTAGCTTTCGGGCTCGGTCTTTGAGCCCGTTGTGGTATCGAAGTAGCCTGCGAGCCGCGGTGTCAAATCGCCGGCATCGGAACAGGAGAAGAGAAGTCTCTGCGCGAGAACGCTGCCGGACGAGAAAATTCGCACATCAACGTTGTTTCCGTGCCAGCGTTTGAGGGTCGGCGGAACATCTGGAAACACGACGCCTTTCAGCTTTCCTGCTTCATAACCTCTTTGCCAGATCCGGCCTTGCAGTTGCTTAAGGCCTGTTGACTTGCGGTCGCAATCCATGAGCCATGTGATGTATTCCACGGGCTTTTCAGACCACGCGGGTGGATTCAGTCCGGCGCTCGCGTCGGCGCCGTGTTCGGCTTTCAACATATCGAGGTTGTCGTTTGTGTCTGCAAGGAATTCGGCGAGATGCCGGCGGGCGAAAGGGAAGAGCACGTCGTAAACGAAAGATATCGGTGTGGTGGTGCCTTCGATATCCAGCAGAATGCCGCGTTTCGCCACGATCAGATTGCAGACGCCGGAACGAAGGCCGGACCCAGGCAAACGGGCTCGAATCGGGCGTCGATGCCGCTATCGGTATAGCTTGGCGTCCAGCCCGAAGGATCCTGGAAGAGCCGGATGGCGCGAATTTCCCGATCCGCGCAAAGGTCGAACCAGTGCCACGTGCCTCGCGGGACTCGGATCAGGTCGCCGGCCTCCACCTGTATCCCGACGACCGGACCGCTTCGAGGATTAATGTGAAACAGGCCCCGGCCATGGACGATGAATCGCACTTCGTCTTCATTGTGCCAGTGCTCGCGGCTGAACCTGGCGAGCATGGCGTCAAGTCCGGGCGTTTGCGCGTTCACGTTGATCACGTCTGCCGTCACGTACCCGCCGCGCGCTTTCAGCGCATCGATCTCTGTGGAGTAGGCCGCGAGTATTTCTTCAGAAGGCGAGTCCGCCGATGTCGGGTGGGAGGGCTCCCATATCTCGTATTCGATACCGATCGTGGCCAGGTAGCCGGAGACAGCCGCCCTTTCGGTCACCGATCGGGATTCTTCAGGAATTCTCAGCAACGCCATGTGTTCTCCTCAGGGAATGGGACATCACTGTCGCTTCAAAAAGGAACTCGAAAATCTCAACGTGCCGCCGCGCCTCGGCCATGTCTCTGCCCCATGTGTATAAGCCATGCCGATGAATCAGGAATCCGTGCAGTTCCGGGTTCTGCAGGAGGAGATTTTCAGCCTTTCCCGACAATGCCTGCAAGTCCTGGCTGTTTTCCAGAATCGGAACCCACTCACGATGCTCGTGCGTCGTAACGCCGCTGAGGCCTTTCAGCATTTCATAGCCCTCGATGAAGAACCTGCCATCCCTGCTGTGAAGGTCCGACAACGTCGTGCTGTACAACGAATGAGTGTGCAGGACCGCGCCAGCCCCCCGCGTGCGGACTACGGCCAGATGAAGGAGTGTTTCGGCCGATGGTTTGCCGGCGCCATGCAACAGGCGTCCATCGGCTCCAACCTCGACAATCTGGTCCCCGGTAATGAGTCCCTTGTCGACCGAGCTTGCAGTTATCGCGATCGTCACCGGGTTGCGGTCCAGCACGACGCTGAGGTTCCCGCTCGTGCCCAGGAGCCAGCCTCGACGGTAAAAATCTCGCGATGTTTCGACCAATTGCTCGGCTGCGCCGGAAAATGTCATGCGGACGGGAATTATATACGCGAAGGCAGTATCATCGGATCCGTGAAAGAGAGCAAAGGCCGGGGCGCCGCAAGCAACCCCGCCAATCGGTTCGAAAAGACGTCGTATGAAGTATCCGACTGGGACGAACCTGGCGACCCTTCGCCGCATACCCTCTTCCTGAAGGACAGCTCGAAATCGATCATCAATTACAACGACAGTCCGGATGTGGGATTTACAACGAGCATCAATCCTTACCGGGGATGCGAGCACGGCTGCATCTACTGTTTCGCGCGCCCGAACCACGAGTATCTCGGATTCTCGGCAGGCCTGGATTTTGAGACCAGAATTCTTGTGAAAGAAGACGCACCGGAGTTGTTGCGGCGCGAAATATCCTCAAAGCGATGGGAGCCTCAGGTGATTGCGATAAGCGGCGTCACCGATGCGTACCAGCCGGTGGAGAAGCGGTTGAAGCTGACTCGGCGGTGCCTGGAGGTGCTGGCCGAGTTCATAAATCCCGTTGTCATCGTTACGAAGAATGAACTCGTAACACGTGACATTGACCTGCTCGCTGAACTTGCGCGGCACGATGCGGCGCTGGTGTTCGTATCGGTCACGTCGCTCGACGGCGATCTCGCACGCGAACTTGAACCGCGAGCTTCACAACCCGCGTGCCGCCTGGCTGCAATCGAAGCACTGTCTGCCGCAGGAATTCCCACCGGAGTGCTCATTGCCCCGGTTATCCCGGGCCTGACGGATCATGAGATGCCGGCGATCATTGCGGCGGTAGCGAAGGCCGGGGCGAAGGCTGCGGGCTATGTGACGCTCCGGCTTCCATATGCGGTGGCTCCGCTCTTTGAGGAGTGGCTCTCCCTGCATCGACCGGGCGAGAAGGAAAAAGTCCTGAACCGAATTCGATCGCTGCGCGGCGGACGCATGAACGATCCGGAGTTCGGTTCGCGCCTGCGCGGCGAGGGCCCGATTGCCGAGCAGATCGCGGGGTTGTTTGAAATCTCCTGCCGGAAGGCTGGGATCAACAGTACACGCCCAAAACTCTCCACGGACGCATTTCGCAGACCGCAAAGCCCCCAGATGAGACTCTTTTAGGACACGGCCCGTCGGTCTGAGGTCCGGCATGCGGCTTCCTTAGCGGCCGTCCTCGGCTGGTTTGCCCGTTTCTATGAAGAGCTTGAGCCTCTGCAAGTGCTCACCCAGCACCGTTTCCACGGCCGGTGCGATTCTTTCAAAGCCGCCCTGAATGAACCCTCCAACGGCGTACGACAGCTCAATTGTGGCGCCATCCGGCGAAGCGGTGAGTGTCCATGTGAGGCTGCCGGCAACTCCTGAAGCCTGCAAA
>CAMAWS010000143.1 GCA_945861845.1 Candidatus Sulfopaludibacter sp. SbA3
TCTCGAGCTCCAGATAACGATGATCGATACGAAGGCTTACACGGCGCCGTGGGAAGGCCCGAAGCAAGTCGTGGAGCGGATGCCAACATCCGACGGAGTCGCCTTGGGCATCTGGGGGACCAAGCCCGATGGCACTCCGTACCCGGACATCCGGGAAGACATGTGTGTTTATTCCGATGAGCACTTATTCTGGATCAATGACGATCCTCTCGGCCTCGGCAACAACTTTGGCGACGCGCTGACAGGAACGGACAAGAAATAGCAGGAGAGAAAGATGAAGTTCGGATCACTAATTGTGCTGGTGGGCTTGCTGGCCGCACCAGTGGCCAGCGGCCAGGCGGGACAACAACAGAGGCCGCAGATGGCGGAAGAGGTATTCACGAATCTCCAGATTCTCAGGGGCATTCCCGTCGATGAATTCATGGACACGATGGGATTTTTTTCCGCCTCCACCGGCATGAACTGTACGGAGTGCCATACAAAGGACGCCGATACCTCCTGGGCACATTACGCAGCCGATGGGCCGATAAAGAATACCGCGCGCAGAATGATGCGGATGGTCACCGCCATCAACAGGGATCATTTCGGAGGACGGCGTGGAATAACGTGCTTCACCTGTCACTCGGGCGGTCAACGGCCGAAGGTTGACCCCAGCCTTGCTGTACAGTACAGCGTGCCGCTGGACGATCCGAACGAGTTCGTCCCTACCGGGCAGGAACCCGCCGCCCCTATTCTCGATAAGTACATTCAGGCTATCGGCGGGGCTGCGCGGTTGGCGGCCGTTACCAGCTTTACGGCAAAGGGAACCTACATGGGGTACGACACCTATCAGCAGAAGGTTCCCCTCGACATCTATGCGCAAGCGCCCGGGCGCGTCGCCACGGTCGCTCATGAGGTCGGACCCAGCAAGGCGGACACCATGAGAGTCTACGACGGCCGTACCGCCTGGTTCGCCTCACGCGACAAACCGGTCCCGGTAATGCCGTTGACTGGTGGAAATCTGGAAGGCGCCAAACTGGACGCGATTCTCTTCTTTCCGGCGCAGATCAAGCAAGCTTTCACGCAATGGCGCACCGGTTTGGCGTCTATTGATGATCGCGACGTCCAGGTCGTTCAGGGAACCAACGCCGGACAGCCTCCGGTGAAGCTGTACTTCGACGAGGAGTCCGGTCTGCTGGTGCGGGTCGTGCGCTATGCCGATTCGATAGTCGGCCGTGTGCCCACACAGATCGACTACTCCGATTACCGCGACGTTGCCGGCGTCAAGGTGCCTTTCAAGAGAATCGTGACATGGACGGACAATCGGACTTTCATAGATCTCACTGAAGTGCGGGCCAATGTTCCAATTGACGCCGCGAGGTTTGCACGACCCGGACAGTAAACTGGATCGATCTCAGAGGCGATCAATTTTCGCGGCCAGAATGAAGTCGCTTTCAGTGAGACCGTTGATTTTGTGGGTCCAGATCTTGATTCCCACTTTTCCCCAGGCGAGATAGATATCGGGGTGGTGACCCTGTTGTTCAGACAGGGCCCCCACCTTGTTCGTAAAATCCAGGGCCGTCTTGAAGTCAGAAAATTTCACCGTTCTCTCCAGGTGATGCGTGTCCACGACCGACCATTCCTTTACTTCGGCCGCCAGCGGCTGAATCTCTTCGGCCGTTAGCGGCGGCACACCCCCTCGGCAAGGAATACAGGTTTTCTCGGAAAGTCCCGACATGTGATGATTACCTCCGTGAGCGAAATTCTAGCAGAGCTTGCATCGCGGTTTCGGCCCGACTCCAGAATTACTGTGCTGACGGGCGCAGGCGTCTCGGCCGCCAGCGGAGTCCCGACTTTTCGCGGACCCGGCGGACTTTACAAGAACCGGCGCGTGGAGCAGATCGGCACACCCGAGGCGTTCGGACGGGATCCTCAGTTTGTCTGGGAGTGGTACAACTGGCGGCGCGAGGTCATCGCAACGAAACAGCCAAACCGCGCGCATGAAGTACTGGCCCGGTGGAGCCAGCGCTACCCACGGTTTACCCTGATCACTCAAAACGTCGATGGCCTGCACGAGCGAGCCGGCACGCAGAATGTGCTTCGTTTTCACGGTTCGATCTGGGAAGTACTTTGCTGGGAAAGGTGCAAACAGTCGCCTCCACGGTGGCGCGATGAGACGGCTCCGTTCACGGAAATACCTCCCCGTTGCCCGTATTGCGGAGGCATCGTCAGGCCCGGCGTTGTCTGGTTCGGAGAAGGTATCGATCCGGAGGTGATGAAGCGGTCGATGGACGCCCTCGACTGCGACATCTTCCTCACTATTGGCACATCGGCCGTCGTATATCCCGCCGCGGGCCTCATACACGAAGCGAAGACCCGTGGCGCGTTCACCGTGGAGATCAACATTGAAACCACGCCTGCTGCCGCTTCGCTGGATTTGCCGCTGGAGGGTCCGGCCGAGGAAGTTCTAGATCATATCGAGAGGTTCATCCTTTAATTGCCCCCTACCCACCTTTACGCCCGTCGATCCGAATTCTCGCGTTCGCATCAGTCCTGCGATTGGGTGCTGAAAGAAAGGTTGGCGTTGAAGAAAGGCAGGACTTTCGTCCCGAAGCGCTCAGCGATCCGGCCGGTGTGATCGCCGTCATAGATTTCGAAGCTGTGTGAAATGCCATTTTGGGTCAGGGCCTGGTGCAGCGCGTTCGTGCCCGGGCCCGCCTCTTCGTCCTTGTTTCCGGCGTCCATTGCAATCGCCCGGAGCTTTCGAAGATTGGGCAGGTACTCACGGAGTGTCGCAACCGGCGCGTTGGCCGCCCATTTCGCCGCTACCTCAGGCTGAAGCTGACCGTTCTTTATCGGCAGGTCGAAAAAGAGCGGCGGATTTGCCGTATTGGGAGACCAGGCGGCGGCAGTCGCGAGCACGGTCCTGGTAGGGTAATCGGTTTCGGTAACGTCCTCCATGGTGCGGATACCCGCGGCCCGCCTCATCAGCGTGGCAGAGGGGCGGCCGGGCACCAGGCAGCAACCGCTCATGATGTAGATTCCGGAAAATACCTCAGGATGTTTCATCCCTATCCGGAGCGCTCCATAACCGCCCATGGAGTGGCCTGCCAGTCCGCGGCTTGCCGGTTCAGCTATTGTGCGGTAGTGCTGGTCCACGTAGGCAACCAGGTCCCGCGCGATAAAGGCCTCCCAGTTCCCTGTCACCGGAGAATTTGAATAGAAGCTGCCCTGGAAGACAGTGAATGAATTCGGCATCACGAGAATGATTTCGCGGATGGCTCCGCCAGAAATGGCTCGATCCATAGCAGCGTCTGCATGGTATGACGAAGAGGCTCCAAACCAGGTTTCATCGCTATCGGCGTAGCCGTGCAGCAGATAGACCACAGGATAGCGGCGATCTCGATCGGTGGCGTAACCGGGCGGCAGGTAGATCGAAACATCGCGGTCCGCGGTGTCACCCGAGAGGTTCTTCTCAAGGGCGCTTCCGTGCACTTTGATGCGTTCCACCACGCCAGTTTGAGAGAACAAAGCGCCGGCTGAGCCTGCGACGATGAGAGCGGTGGCGGCCAGGTTGCGAGCCCACTTCATTTTCGCCATTAGACATCCCGAAAGGAATCAAGTCAATCGCGCGCGGTCATAGACCGCACCTACAGTCTGAACCACCTCAGCTGTATACGCTGTCTGTGACCGCGCACGATCTTGCAAGTGCGGCTATACTATTTGGTTTCCGGCCGATGCAAAACAATCAATATTACGAACGGATGAAAGATGACAAATATCAGTTCTAAAATTATCTATACGCACACCGACGAAGCGCCGGCACTGGCAACCTATTCATTTCTTCCCATCATCAAGGCTTTCACTGCACCATGCGATATCGCGGTGGAAACCCGGGACATTTCCCTGGCAGGCCGGATTCTGGCCTCATTTCCCGAAAAGCTGACCGAAAAGCAGCGCATCGGGGATGCGCTTGCCGAACTGGGTGACCTGTGCAAGAAGCCTGAAGCGAACATCATCAAACTTCCCAACATCAGTGCATCGGTACCGCAGTTGAAGTCCGCGATCGCCGAACTCCAGGCGCAGGGTTACAAACTGCCCGACTACCCGGACCAGCCGGCAAACGACGAAGAGAAGTCGATCAAGTCGCGCTACGACAAGGTCAAGGGCAGCGCCGTGAATCCCGTCATCCGCGAAGGCAATTCCGACCGCAGGGCGCCTAACGCCGTGAAGCAATACGCGAAGAAGAACCCGCATTCTATGGGAGCATGGTCCCCGGCCTCGAAGACTCATGTCGCGCACATGAACAGTGGCGACTTCCGCTCCAACGAGAAATCCGTGACGATTGCAAAGGACGGGAACCTCAGGATCGAACTTGCCGGCCAAGACGGAAAGATAACAGTCCTGAAGGAAAAAACCCGCGTTCTCGCCGGTGAAGTCGTCGACGCCACAGTGATGAGCGTGCGCGCACTGAACGCGTTCCTTGAGAATGAGATCGCCGACGCCAAACGTCTGGGAGTGCTCTTCTCCCTGCATTTGAAGGCGACCATGATGAAGGTCTCCGACCCGATCATCTTCGGGCACGCCGTGAAGGTCTTCTTCAAGGATGTGTTTTCAAAGCACGGCTCCGTCCTTGCAGACGCCGGCGTCAACGTAAACAACGGGTTTGGCAACCTCCTGGAAGAAATTCAGAAGTTGCCGGCAGCCAAGCGCGCGGAGATCGAAGCCGACATCCAGGCGGCCTATAAGAACCTGCCGGACGTGGCCATGGTGAATTCCAGCAAGGGCATCACGAACCTTCATGTTCCGAGCGACGTCATTGTCGACGCGTCCATGCCCGCCATGATTCGCTCTTCGGGACAGATGTGGAACAAGGATGGAAAACTGCAGGACACGAAAGCCGTAATTCCCGACGCTTCCTACGCCGGCGTATACCAGGAAACGATTGCCTTCTGCAAAGAGCACGGCGCCTTTGACCCTAAGACCATGGGCACGGTACCCAATGTCGGCCTCATGGCGCAGCAGGCCGAGGAATACGGGTCTCACGACAAGACCTTCGAGGTACCAGCTACCGGGAAAGTACGGGTGATTGACGATGCGGGAACAACGCTGCTCGAGCACAACGTCGAAGCCGGTGACATCTGGCGCATGTGCCAGGTAAAAGATCTCCCGGTTCAGGACTGGGTAAAACTCGCCGTTTCCCGTGCGAGGGCCAGCAACACGCCGGCGATTTTCTGGCTCGACCAAACCCGGGCCCACGATGCCGAACTGATCCGGAAGGTGAAGCAGTATCTGAAGAACCACGACACGAACGGACTTCAGATCGAAATCATGTCCCCTGACGAAGCAACGCGGTTCACCCTGAAACGTCTCAAGGCGGGACAGGATACGATTTCGGTAACCGGCAACGTCCTGCGCGACTATCTTACCGACCTCTTCCCTATTCTCGAAGTCGGCACCAGCGCGAAGATGCTCTCGATCGTCCCGCTGATGAACGGCGGCGGACTGTTCGAGACAGGGGCAGGCGGATCGGCCCCCAAGCACGTGCAACAGTTCAACGAGGAAGGCCATCTGCGATGGGACTCCCTGGGTGAATTCCTGGCACTTGCCGTATCCCTGGAGCACCTGTCGGAGAAAACCGGCAACATTCGAGCAAAGATCCTCGCCACCGCGCTGGACAAGGCTACCGGTATGCTGCTGGAAAATCGAAAATCCCCTTCGATCAAAGTGCGTGAGTTGGATAACCGCGGCAGCCAGTTCTATCTGGCCATGTACTGGGCTCAGGCGATGGCCGAACAGAACGAAGACGCGGAACTCCGCGCGCGCTTTGCCCCGCTGGCAAAAACGCTGGCCGAAAACGAAGCCCGGATTGTCGACGAGTTGAACCGCGCCCAGGGCACCGCAGTGGACATCGGCGGCTACTATGCTCCGAACGTGGATCTCGCCACGAAGGCGATGCGCCCCAGCGAAACGTTAAATACGGCCCTGGAATCGTTCGTTGGGAAGGCCTGAGCCAGTGCCTGGAAGTCCCCGGCACGAGCCACGGAGTGGCGAAAGACTGATAGCCACGGGCGTCAGCCCGTGGTTGACCAACCGACCGAGCATCAGCACCGTAGGTGCGACATAGCACGAAACTTGAATGCTGTGCCGCCCCCCTGGGGCTGGGCATAACGTGCTTGTTTGAACCCACGGGCTAACGCCCGTGGCTATCATGTTTCGCCGCTACGCGGCTTTCTTCTGCACAGCCCACACAACCCCCTGCCTGAGACCAGCGCCGCGTGATAACGTGTGGACGTGCGTGACCCTAAACAGTGGGTTGTTGACGGACTGCTCCTCAGCGTAGTCACGGTCTGGGGACTCAATTTCTCCATCATCAAATTCGTCTATCGCGACATTCATCCCCTTGCATTCAACGCCCTGAGATTCGTTGTCGCCAGCATCGCGATGCTCCTGCTCATGAAATGGCGGGGGAGCAGTTTCCACATCGACCCCGAAGACAGGCCGGCTTTCCTCGCTCTCGGAGTAATTGGACATACCATCTATCAATTCTTTTTCATGCTGGGCCTGGAGAGAACGAAGGCGGGTAACGCCGGCCTGTTCATGGCCCTGACGCCAATATTTGCGTACCTTGTCGGGGTAGCGGGAAAGCGAGAGCGCTTCAACCCGGCAGTAATGGCTGGAATCATTCTGTCCCTGATCGGTGTCTCGATCATCGTGTTGTTCGGGTCGGCCGAAGTGTCTTTCGGCAGCACATGGGCAGGAGACCTGCTGATGATTGCGGCAGCATTCTGCTGGGGAACGTATAGTGGCGGCGCATCGAGGCTGGCAATCAAGTACGGGGCTGTTCGCCTTACAGTTCTGACGACCGTTGCCGGGACGGCGATCATGGTCCCGCTTTCGGCGCCATGGATCGTGCGCCAGGACTGGCTTTCCGTGTCATTCCCCGTATGGCTGGGTTTCCTCTACGCTACCTTCGGTGGAATCGTCTATTCCTACTTCATCTGGGCATATGCCCTTGGAAAGGTAGGAGTGGCCCACACCGCAATCTTCTCCAACATCACTCCGATAATCGCACTGCTGGCAGGATGGATTGTTCTGGCTGAACAACTCAGCATTCCTCAGGCTGCAGGAGTTGTACTTGTGCTCACCGGAGTATTCATCGTTAGGGCGTTAAAACCTCTTCCTATACCGGAAGAATAGACATGAGCCGCTGCGAATGCCAGGCCGACAGGGCGCAGCCATAATGGAAATGAACTGGAAAGACATCAGGCTGCTCTACGTTCGGGAAGTTCTCTCGGCGTTGCGTGAACGAACGATCGTAACCAACAGCATTCTTATTCCGCTGCTTCTCTATCCCCTGCTCATCTGGCTGATGTATACCGGGTTCAGTTTCGTTTCGGGACAAAACGAAGAGTTAACATCGCGAGTGATGCTGAAGAACCTTCCCGCATTTCATGAATCTCTTCGAAGCGCCATCCAGTCCGACCGGTCCATGGAGATTGCGACGGCCGCCGATCCAACCGCCGATATCGGGAAAGGTTCGCTCGATGCCCTCATCGAGTTTTCTCCGCCGAACGGCGGCAGCACGGCGCTGGAGAATAACTTCCAGGCCAGGATCACTTATGACGAGTCGCGCGATCGGAGCGGCCAGGCGAGGGACAGGCTTGTCGAAAGCGTGTCGAAATATCGCCAGGACTTCATCGA
>CAMAWS010000144.1 GCA_945861845.1 Candidatus Sulfopaludibacter sp. SbA3
AACCGGGGGTATGAATCGTGAGTCCGTGCAGGACCCCGGGCCGAGATTGGTGCACCGGGTTCCCTCCACTACCCGCCATCCGTAGTTGCCGCCCAGCAAGACAATATCGATCTCCTCACGGGCGCCCTGGCCGACATCAGCGGCGTATAGCTGGCCGGTTGCGCGATCGAACGAGAAGCGCCATGGGTTGCGCAGGCCGAGGGCGAAGATTTCGTCGCGTCCGGGGGAGCCAAAGTAAGGGTTCGTTGAGGGCGAACTATAGGGCACGGTGGCGCTCTGCGGCCTGTCGACATCGATACGGAGGATCTTGCCGAGAAGCTCCTCGATGTTCTGAGCCCGATTGCCGGGATCGTTGGCCGAGCCCCCATCGCCCATCCCGATGTACAGAAAGCCGTCCGGTCCAAATTCGATCATCCCGCCGTTGTGGTTCTCGAATGGCTGGGGAATGGTCAGAAGGACGGTCTCGGCAATCTCGGCGATATTGGCATTCGCGGACACGCGATACTCCGCGATTACCGTGGCTCCATCAGGACGCCGGGTGTAGTTCACGAAGAAACGACGGTTCGTCAGGAATTGCGGATGAAATGCCAGTCCGAGCAGGCCACGCTCACCACCGGCAAGAACGCGCGCGCTGATATCGAGAAAAACCGTGCTCGCGCTAGCCGCAGGCTGAAGCACCCGTATGCGGCCCGGCTGTTCGACGATGAAACGCCGATCCGTTCCGTCACGGGCGCTGGCCAGGTAAACGGGCTGAACAAGGCCTGAAAGAAATGGTTGAAGCTCAATCCGCGGAGTCTGGGCGCCGAGAGGCGCCACCAGCAGCAACAGGATGCAGGCAAGACCAGCAACCCAGTGGGCGAGGGGCTTCAGCGTGCCCTGGGGATCAAACGAAGACATCTTGAAATTGGACGAATCCTGCACCTCAAATCCGAAATCCCGAAATATCAGATTGGACCGCATGAATCACGTGGCCAGTCCAATTAAAGACTTCGGATTTCGGATTTGAGGTGCTGGATTCGTCCAATTTAAAAATCTCCTCTCGGCCGCAGTTACAGCGTTGGACCTTCATCGCCGGGCAACAACAATTTTCGGACAACCTTGATTGGAACGCTTCCCTGTCTTACGAACTCATCGTGAAACGCCTGGAGACTGTATGCGGCCCCCTTCGCCTTTCGATAATCCTCTCGAAGCTTGTAGATCTGCAATTTGCCAAGCGTGTAGTAAAGATAGGTCGGATTGTAGGCTCCACGCCGGGCCTCGGAATAGGCGTTGGCCGGCTCCTGGAATGCTTTCTTCTCGAAAAATTCAGCGCCCTGCTCCACAGTCCAGCCTTCAGTGTGCAACTTGATCCCGACGACATACCGCGCGTCTCTCAACAGCGCCTCGCTGAGCTGCGCAAGATGGAGCCTGGGATCGTTGTCCCCAAACCCCTCCTCGATCATCATCTGCTCTGTGTAGTGTGCCCAGCCCTCGGCATTGCTGCCAACGCTGATCAGCTTGCGCGTTTTCGTCGGAAACTGCTTCGCATATAGAAACTGGATGTAATGCCCTGGATAAGCCTCATGAACCGTGATGACCTTCATTACCGGCGGATTGAACAGCCTCAGGTGCTCTTCCTTCTGCTTCGCCGGCCATTCGTTCTCCGGAGGACTTACGTAATAGAACGCCTCAGTAGCATTGGTTTCGTAGGCCCCAGGCGTATCCATAAACGCAAAACCGTACGATCTCAGGTAGGGTGGCGCCTCGACAATGTTCGGCCGTACTTCGGAAGGTATGGTCACGATATTCCTATCCCGGATGAACTGGATAATCGACTCCACGGTCTGGCGCGCGTCCCGAATAAGGCTTCGCTCACTCGGGTGATCGTCCGAGATCGACTTCATCAACTGGGCCGGTGTCTTCGATGGATCAATCCGGCGGGCTGCCTCAATGAAAGCCCGGTAGTCTCTTTCGAAGTTTGCCTCGCCGATCTGGAGTAGCCGGTCGAGTGGCGTGTCGACCATCTCCTCGTAAAGAAGCTTCTTCGAAAAATTTTCCGCACCGATCGCATACGCACCATTTGAATTTGGGAGCATCGTCGTTTCCAGCCACTTCGCAGCATCCTCAAGCGCCCGGACCGCGGCAGCATTCGAGGTCTGAAACTCTGCTAACAATGCCTTATCCCTGCCTGCAGCTTCCTTCGCCCATACTGCAACCGTTTCCTTAAAGAATCCAACTGAACCAGTAGAAATAGCTATGGATAGATTCGTAAATTCACGCGCGGGATTTTCAATATTTGCGCGCATGGCGTCAAACAGGGCCGGCATTCTGTTCAGGCGGGAAACGACAGAACGGAGACGCGCTTCGGGAGGCGCAAAGTTGCGCTTGATCAGCACGTCTACAGCGGAGCCGGGAAGGCCAACGTACTGCATTGGGTTCCTTCGCCAGGTCTGTATGGTTTCGAGTTCGAGCAGTTCGGCGCGGATCTGGCCATCGAGGATTTCGGCGTCGATTGCATCGTCGGTGGTCATGCTCCCCTGCCGGATTAATTCCTCTAACCTGCCCTGGAGGACCTTCAGGGTCTGGATGCGTCCGCTGTGCGCCTCCGCCGAATAGTCTTCGATTTTCGAGTCGTACTCGTGAAATCCGGCGGAAGTTGCGAAGCTCGGCCACCACTCGAACAAGGCATTGAAATAGTCGTCGACGAAAGATGTCATGGCGGTCCTCTGGGGTTGGGAGACGGGTTCGGAACCGGAACACGAGGCAAGCGCTAAAAACACGGCGAGGGCTACGGATTTCCGCATTACGCCTTACCGGACGCCCAGGCTCACAGCCCTTCCGGCATCTGACAGGAAACGCAATGATCCGGAGTACGCCTGGTCCGTGGAGCCGTTGAACAGTATGAATTGGGTCGTAAAGCCGCCGCCATCGGCAAAATGAGGAAAGAACTGTTCGCTGGATCCGGGGACCTGGCTTTCGCTGATCGGCTGGGTCGTGGTCATAAGGAAGTCGTTGCGCTCGTTCCACCGGCCGCGAAGGCCGACCACGGCGATACCTGCCGACGAAGCGGTCGAAATGCGGAGCACGCCCTGGAACGGCGTGGCCAAGGTCGCAAATCCCGGGATGTCGGTCAGGAACAACGAGAACTGCCCATTGCCCGGAACCGTTTTCGTCCCGGTCAGGCCAGTCGATGTGCCGGTCAGGGCATGAAGTTCAAAATTTACAGAGCTGGCAGTCGCAGACGCGTTCGCAATCGCAATTCCAGTTTGCGACGAGCCAACCTGGCCCGCAGGGAAACCAGGCGTGGCTTCGGCATACAGCCGAAACGCCGTTCCGCTTGGCAGTGACGGCACGCCCGCTTCGGAAACCGTTATTCCATTCCGCTTGTAGGTGAAGATGATCACGCCGTCGGGCCTGCGCTGGGAGGCGGTTGGCACAAGGCGCACCGAACCGCTCTGCAGTGTTCCGGCGCCGGAAGTCCGCAACCTCTTTGCACTGCGCGGCGCAATGCTGTAATTGAACGACGTCCCCGACACGCCGTCGACAGTCCTCGTCAGGACCTGGCCGGGAGCGGTATCGGTTCCCTTGTCGTAAAACTGGATCGATCCGGTCAGGATCGTATCCCCGGGATTCACGAGCACAAACTGCGTTGTGAACCCGTCTCCGTCGGCAAAATGCGGAAACAGGATGGAGTCCGTACTCGGACCGGCCAGCAGGTCGGTAACCGGAAGTGTCGTCATCAGGAATTCAGATCTTTCGTTCGTGAACCCGCGGAGCGCCACAACAGTCACCGGCACACTCGACGTAAAAGTGAAACTTCCCTGAACGGCGCTGCCGCCATTGAACGGCGCTCCGCTGAGAAACTTCGCAATCTGGGAATTAGCCGCGATGGGGGTGCTGCTGACTGCGGTGCTGACGCCAGCCTCATCCGTAAAATAAAACGTAATCGTCGCCGTTTGGTTATTGGGATTTGCGATGGCAAGGCCGGTATCCGCGCCTCCGCCAACCTCCGCATAAATCCGGCCGGAAGTGATCAGCGTGGACGCCGGAACCGCAGCCTCGCTGACGAGGACGTTGTTCTGGCGAAGACTGAAGATCGCAAGGCCCGACGGAGCCGAACTGCCGGCGCCTGGCAGGATTCGCGCATAACCGGAGCCAATCGCGGCCGAGGAACCGAGACTCAAAAGAGAAAGGCCGCCGCGGCTGGCTACCGCATAGGGCGATGTGCTCGTTTCGGTGACCTTCGCCACGAACGCGTCCTGCAGGCCAGGCCGAACCGCCGTCACCGGGGAGACCGTCGGGAAGTTACTGGATCCGGTCTGGCCGGCAACGTACGCGTTACCGCCGGAATCTATCGCGATTCCGCTGCCAGTATCATTGCCGTTCCCTCCAAGAAACGACGCATACACGACAGACACCGCTGAATCGATTTTCGCGTAAAACGCATCCGTCGTGACGTCTGAACCGCCACCGAACGTGGACTGAATGGCATTAACCACAGGAAAATTCGTTGAGCTGGTATTGCCGGCAACGTAAACGCTGCCGGACGAATCCACCGCGATCGAATTGCCCGCATCATTGCGATAACCGCCAAGGTATGTTGAAAAGGCCATCGTGCCAGCGGCATCCCATTTCGCCACAAATGCATCGGAGCCGCCGCTGGTTGCCGCATAAATCATGTTCGGGTTCGCTCGCTCAATTGCGATAGCGTTGATGCGAGCCGTATTCAAGCTCGTCCCGGTCCATGTAGTTCCAGTTGTGCTCTTGAAGATCCTGCTGACGTTCGACTCACCGATCGCAGCGTACAGCGTACCCGACACCGGATCAGCCACCAGTGAAGTTACAAGGATTCCAAAGGTCGAGCTGGTGAGGCCTCCGTTAGCGGAAAACCAGAATGAGCCTCCGTTCGTGCTTCGGAATATGCCAACCGAGTTCGTCGCGGCATAAATCGTATTTGGATTTCTCGGGTCCAGGACCAGGGCGTTGACGTTCGGATCAAAGAGGCCCGTGCTGAAGGAAGCCCAGGACGTCCCGCCATTGCTGGTCTTATAAATACCGCTGCCTGTGCCGGCATAAATCGTTGCCGGACTTGCCGGGTGGATTGCTATCGTACGGACGCTCAGGCTCGCCAGGCCAGTATTGATCGCCGTCCATGAGCCGCCACCATTAGTGCTCTTCACAATCCCGCCGCCATCAACAGCCGCATAAATGGTTTCGGTCGCGAGTGGGTCGATCGCCAGCACGGTAATCAGGCCTGTCGTCTGCCCTGTCGCCGTCCAGTTCGCGCCGCCGTCCGTCGACTTGTAAACGCCGGTCGCGCGGGTTCCCGCGTATATGGTCGCCGGTGTTCCCGGGTTCACTGCCAGGGCGTGAATCCTCGCGTCGGCTATACCGGTGGCGGCGGCGCTCCAGTTCAATCCTCCATCCGTGCTCTTGAACAAACCGCCCGCAAGTTCGTCGTCCGCCCCGGCATAAATCGTCGCCGGCGTCGTGGGGGCGATTGCGAGAGCATAAAGCGTGCTGCGCGTCATGCCGGTGTTGCCGGCGCTCCACGTAGCTCCACCATCGGAACTGCGGAAAGATGGTCCGCTCCCGTAAGTCCGCTGTGCGACGCCGCTGGTCGTGGTGAAGTTGATGGAGGAGGTCTCGCCCGTCACATAGGCCTGGCCGGTCGAGTCAACGGCAATGGCATTTCCCGTCTCATCCCGTGAGCCACGGATAAATTGGAAATAGGCGGCCGCCGTACCCGCCGAGTTGAGCTTCGCGACGAAAACGTCGGTGCCAGTCGTGGCTGAAACCGGTGTGCTTCCGGTGATAAAGGCGCTGCCGGCTGAGTCGACCGCTATTCCGCGAACCTCCGTTGCACCCCCGTCCACGCCGAAGTACGTCGAATAGACGACCGATCCCGTCGGGCTGATTTTCGTAACGAACCCGCCAAGCAGGCTGTTTGTAGAAAATGCTCCCGCTGTGGTCGTGAAATTCGTGGAAAGGGTCTTGCCCGCGACGTAAGCATTACCGGCCGCATCGATTGCGACGCCTCTCGCCTCGTCGTCACTGTTGCCGCCGAGGTATGTTGAATACACGAGCGCCGACCCGGTGGAATTCAATTTTGTGACAAAAGCATCGCTGCAGGTTCCACCGGCCGAGGTATTGCATGTTGTGCGCAAAGCTCCGGCGGTTGTCGGCAGGTTTGAAGACTCCGTCACGCCAACGATTACCACGTTGCCCGAGGAGTCCAGTCCTATGGCGCGTCCATCGTCGTCGCTGGTTCCTCCAAAATAGGTCGAATAGACAAGTGCCGTGCCGGCAGCGTTCAACTTAGTCACAAAAGCGTCGCTGAATCCGAGTTCCGGATCTGGTGTGCTGGCCGTGCCCTGATAAGGCGCTGCCGTCCGGAAATCCGTCGATGTCGTGGATCCGGTCAAATAGATGTTTCCGGCCGCGTCGGTTGCAACGCCGCGGGCGTCCTCCACGCCGTCGCTTCCGCCGAGAAACGTCGAGTAAGTGAGGATCGGATCGATTACCAGTGTCTCGGCGCGATCATAGGCCCCAACATCGAACGTCACTTCGTTGCCGGCATCGATTCGATATGCGCCCTGGATTTCACGCCTCTGGCCCCCGTCGTATTGGTAGAGAACCGGCTTCCGTTGAACAACCTCGGCACCGCCGGAGCGAAGCACCAGATTCCCGCCGTCATCCAGGCTCAGATCGTCAGCGCCGTCAAAGCCGAGAACGATGGATTTCGGGTCCCCGCCAGGATGGACGACGAAGTCGTATTCGAGTTGCGATTGATTTCCGTAATAAACCAGGTCGACGCCATCGTATACGCCCTGGTCTTTCACGCGCGCGTAGGTAGGAACGTCTGTAAGCCACCGGCCTGGATCGGAACCCCGCAAATAGTGAACTTTGCCGGACTGCCGCTGTTCCCCATCGATTCGCGGATCGAGATTCGCATTGAGAAGCCGCGTGCGTATGGAGATCGCGCTTTGCGCGCTGCGCAATGCGATCTCGTTCCCGCTTGCAGTAAGGAGAAGGCTGTAACCTGGCCCGCGCGCCACGAATCTTGCATCGGCGTGAGCCTGTCCACGGTTTTCCTCAAACGTAATGGGAAGTTTTCCAAAATCCGGTTGAGGCGTCGTACAACCGAGCAGGAGTAAACAAGTGCCGAATACAATAGTGTTGCGGATCGTCATAAGGAGCCGTCTCTCAAATGAGAATTGAGAATTGACCATTGAACATTGGGAATTGACAGATAGGAATTGGCCCAATTCTCATGTCTCAATGCTCAATGCTCAATGTTCAATTCTCAATTCTCATCTACTGGAACAGTTCAACGATCGGTTGTCCGATGTAATTCCCGGTCTGGGGCACATACTCAAAACCCCGGCCGAGCGGATCGTCGTTACGCACGGTCGTGTAATTGATTCCAAGGGCCGAATAGATCGTTGCGGCAATATCCTCAGAAAACACGGGACGGCCCTGAGACCAGCCGGGATCCTCCACGTAGGCCCCATCGGGAGTCGTCTTGCCAAGTGCGCGCCCGCCGCGTATTCCTCCGCCGGCGACCAGGGCCGAGTGGACAAAATAGTGATCGCGGCCCTGCCCGCCTGTGATGTTGCCCACGGTGCGGCCGAACTCGCCTTTGACCACGATTAGTGTTTCGTCCAGCTTGGTCCGGCCGTTCGAGCCAGGGGT
>CAMAWS010000145.1 GCA_945861845.1 Candidatus Sulfopaludibacter sp. SbA3
TTGAAGGCGGGGGCCGAGGCAGAATCCAGAAAGCACGGCGCGACGGAACGGAAGCGCTTCAAGTTGCTTTCAGGCAGTGTTGTCGACATGACCGTCGACGAACTGGAGGAACTGGCCAAGCATCCGGGAGTTCACAGCATTTCCCTGGACGCTCCAATGAAAATGAGTGCCAATGCGGGTTTGTCGGGATCGCACCTCCGTACGACGACCGGGGCCACGCAGGCATTGGCGGCTTACGGTGCCAGCGGCGCAGGTATCGGCATCGCCATTGTCGATAGCGGCATCTCAAAGGTTCAGGATCTGTCGAACGTCGTCAAGCGCGTCGATTTTACTGCCGCGAAGGTTACCGGCACCGGCAACACCGATCCATTTGGCCATGGAACCCATGTGGCAGGGCTGGCGGCAGGAAAAGGCACTTCGTCCAACGGCAAGTACCGGGGGATCGCTCCAAACGCATCTTTGATCGACCTTCGTGTTCTGGACAATAAGGGAGCTGGATACACCAGCGACGTCATCGAAGCTGTGGAATGGGCGATCACCAACCGCAACGCCCTCGGCGACAACGGACTGCCCATGAATATCCGCGTGATCAATCTTTCCCTGGGGCACGTAGCTTTTGAACGCACCGCCACCGATCCGCTTGCGGCGATCTGCCGCGAAGCTGTACGGCAAGGTCTGGTGGTTGTTGTCTCGGCGGGCAACTTGGGAAAAGACGCCAATGGCAAGACGGTTTACGGCAGTATCACCAGCCCGGGCACGGAGCCAGCCGTTCTTACCGTTGGAGCCATGACAACATGGGGTACGAACGTACGCAGCGACGATGCCGTGGCAACCTATAGTTCACGCGGTCCGACGTATTTCGATCACTTTGCAAAACCGGACCTCGTCGCACCCGGTTCTGGCCTTATCGGTCCAAAGAGCTCCGGCTCGGAATTGGAAATGAAAAACCCTGGGATCAGTATCGATAAGAACTACGTCAAGCTGAGCGGGACCAGCATGGCTGCGCCTGTTGTGGCGGGCGCCGTGGCATTGCTCCTGGAAAAGAAACCCGGGCTGACTCCGAATGCCGTCAAGGGGATCCTGATGTATACGGCGGAACGGCGCAGGGAAAACAACGTCATGGACGTAGGCGCCGGCTACCTGAATATCATCGGCGCCACGAACATGGCGGTGAACATCAATACCGGAGCGGCACAAAACGCGTACTGGATTCTCAACAACGGCCTGGGCTTGAACTATACGAATGTCATCGCAGCATCGCCGGTTCCATGGAACCGCGGGATCCTGTGGGGCAGGAAGATGTACAAGGCTGGCTCGTTGATGAACTACAACAAGAACATCTGGAGCCAGACCATTGTGTGGGACGAGACCATCGTCTGGGATGAGACTATCGTCTGGGACGAGACCATTGTCTGGGATGAGACCATCGTCTGGGACGAGACCATTGTCTGGGACGAGACCATCGTCTGGGACGAGTCGATCTTCGGCCAGAGCGCAGAAATCGCTCCAAGCCCTGAAAACGCGGCCCTGGGAGAAATCACGGAAGTCGAAGAGTTCTAGGAAAACGAACGCGGTCTGATCGGTGCCAACTGTAATGTGAGTTGGTGTCAGTTGGGTGCGGGTAGGATCCCGCACCCGGGTCAACGGACTCTGGTTTTAAACACTGGCGAGGTCGTTGTGAATCAGTCAACAGCTAAAACAGGCAGTCTCCCCCTGAAAGTGCGAACGGCCGTTGGCCTGTTCGCTGCCTGCGGCGCACTGACGCTAGCGTGGACATTGATGTCGCAGTCGGTCACCTCGCCTGTTCGGTTCCTCCTCCTGCTTGTCCTGGCCGTGGGAACCGCGAACAAAAAGTTCCGCCTGTACAAGGACTCCTCCATATCGTTCCTGACTTCCGTGGTCTTGCTGTCGCTGATGGTTGCGGGACCCGTCGACGCAATCCTGATTGCAATCTGCGGAGTGGCAGTGCAGACCTACTTTCCATCCCGGAAACTGGTAATGCACCGCCTGCTGTTCAATGCCGGCATGATTGCCGTGACCGTAAAGGCAACATGCTGGACTTACACCTTCTGTACGGCACTGACCCCTGAAGGCCCGCTCAATCAACTGATCGCGGCGTTAGCGGCCGCCTCTGTTTACTATCTTGGAAACTCTCTGTCGGTATCGCTGATGGTTGCCTTGTCCACCGGCAAAGGCATGTGGCGGATGTGGCTGGATCACTTCGCCCCGAGCGCGCCATCGTTCCTGGTAGCGGGCCTGCTCTCTTTGCTGGCTTCACAAGTGACCATGAAGTTGCCGGAAGCCACCATGCTGGTGGCCATCATCCCGGTTGTGATCTGCTGTTATAACTACACCCTGCAATTTGTGGAGACGCGGCGTTAGGCCATCAGGATCCGTCCAATTTCGCAATGTCCTTGCTCGATTGACGTCTCAGGTAGTTTGGTGCTTCTGCGAGCCGGCCTGAAGACTACGCCGCTCAGCGGCCAGATTTTACAGGGCCGTCCAGCGAGACCCGCTTCACGCTGGATTCGGCAGCGAGGCTTTCAAGCTGGCTGATCGGCAATTCGACAACGCTTATATTGAGCGTTGCGATTCGCCTCTTTAGCTTTCCTTTTCTGGGCGCGAGCATCCGGCTCAATTCGTCGTCCGACAGCGGCGAACCATGCTGAATAATTACAGATATCAAGCGGCTAAATTCTTCATCCGTAGCTTCTCCGCGTTTTGACGAGAAGTTTTCGAAATCAACTGAAAACACAGCGGGTGTTCTGTCGTCACTGCGGTGGAACTGACGGCTGAAAGCCGAGCGCTGATCGCGCGCGGCAGCCCAATCCCCAACACTGGTTGCGGCCTCTGGCCGCGCTAGGCGGAGTAAGCAGTAGGCCACGACTATGACGGCGGTTCGAATTATAGAGTCTGGGCATTATGTAAACCTGGCGCGCGGCCCTAGGCTGGCGCGCGGCATCAACTGATGAATCCGCGGAGCCAGGAACCGGGTAACTTCGAAATCGAACGGCTCAGGAAATATTCCTAATGAAAACGTACATTTCTACCGATAACTCCAACATGAGCCGGAATCTACCCTTAAGGGCAAAAGCCTCCGGAACAAAGTTCAAAATATGCCAGCGCCAGAAAACGACTGGACACTCTGCTCAGCAGACGGCGCTAACAGGAGAACAAAATGAGTAGATCAACCACGATTTCAAACGCGCAGAAACGATTTGTTGATTATGCGTCCTTAAATTCGGCAAAGGCTGCGATCAAGAAAGGGGGACAGGAACTCCTGTCGAGTTTTCAGGACACAGTTTCTTTAAGCCGTGGAGGGACGGCAGCATCGACCCCGGCAAAAACTGCCGCAAAAAGTAACGTCCAGAATTCCCCGAATTCTCTGCCCTCCGTTCGGCCGGCTCTCCGCGGGAAGCCGTTCAAGCCTTTCACTCCCCAGGCAGCGCCGTCACAGAGTTCGATTTCTTCATCCACGCAGTCAGACGAGCTGCAAATAAGCGAACCCAGTCCTGGTCCGACTGAGAACAAGACTCCACAGCCCAATCCGCTCCTCCAGTACAATGAAGATTCGAATACGACGCCGGAGGACAGTCTTTCGCCAAGCCCATCCGTTAACGCGAACACGACTGACGCGCCTCCAGTGAAGCCCACGGCTGAGTTTTCTTTCACAATTGTCAATCGAACCATCATCGTTTCGCCATCGACCGGAGCTTTTCAGGGCAACCAGGAGTCCAAGGAAGACAAACAATCCGAGAACGATTCGAAAACGAACTTCACATTCAATGTCGGTTCGCCACAGATCGGAACTTTTCAGGGCAACCAGGAGTCCAAGGAAGACAAACAGTCCGAGAACGATTCGAAAACGAACGCCATATTCAATCCTCCGAAGCAAGCAACTGCGCCAGCGTCTTCATACACCCACAAAGTCATAAAAACATCCGCCTCGAGAGCGAGTCAAATCAACGCCCTAAAGTTAAAGGAGCGGGAGAAGGAGATGCAGGAGAAACTGAAGGAGAGAGAGAAAGAGAGGGAGAATCTTGAGCAGATGGAACAGAATTTCAGAGAATCTTTTGGTAAGCAAAACAGTAAGTTCAACCAACTCGAGAGAGAGGCTCACCGTAGCTGGGTTTCCGAGCACAACCTCGATCGCAGACCGAATGTTGAAACTCTGAATCTGCCCAGCGCCAAGAGTCCGAGCAAGATCGCGACCAAAATGCAGGCAGTAAAGATGTACGCTAAAAGCTCGTGGTTAAGTCAGTTTCATAACAGTTAAAAGACCCAACGTGTCCGGAGCACAAAGACGATCGGTGCCGGAGGACGGGATATGGCGGTCGGACGACGACATCGGCATCCGCAACAAACGATGTGGCTGGCCACCGACGAACTGCCGCGAACCGCGGGTCATGTGTTTTATGACCGCGTGAACAAGGTTCTCGCCGAACGGTCAATAGACTATATGAAGACAAGCGAACTCAGAATGAGGTTTCGGTCGCGGAGAGAGGCTCAAGAAGGAGATATCCACGCAGTCAGGTGAGAGCATCGCAGGTTTTCTATTGAACGAATCCGCATTGGAGGTTCCAGATTCGAAATTCGAAATCGGGCCGTCCAACGCGGATTCGTCCAATCGCAACAGCCAGGCTTTATTCGAACATTTCAGGGAAGTAGTACGTGACCACTTTGTTCGCCTGAGAGCTGGCAATCATGATCTCTTTGAACTTCGGAATGATGGCAACTCCCGCGTTCTGTGTTCCAAGGCCTTTCGTCGGGATCTTCCACCGGGGCGCAACGTCGCCGTTGTCATCGATGTGCCAGACTCCCCAGTCATCCCTTGTATTCGACAGGATGTAGCCTTTTTCGGGATAGATCGCAATCTGGCCGCCACCGAACCCGCCGGTCTTTGGTCCCTGAATGACGCGCAGAGGCTTGGTATTCCCGCTGGCCTCCCGATTAAAGATCAACAGGGCGCGACCGCTTTTCACAACCAGGAGATTGCGGCCCGGATCGACTGCCGACTGTGGAGTTGGTGATGAAATAAGCGTGTCCGGACCCGTCAGGATTCGCTTGGGTGAGACGTCGCCGTCATCCAGGCGGTTAAACACATAAACACCTTCCACTCCACCGGTGCCGGCATTTCTGAGGCCGGTGCCCACGGGCAGGAAGATTTCATTCTCCTGCACTTTCATTGTTCGCTCCACTGAGGCTACCGGGTACTGCTCGTCCTGCATTTCTTACCTCAGAGCCAGCCTTGCACCCTTTGCCGCTCAAAGCGGACAAATCACTTGCTAACCCAGGCGGACAGATCATGTGCTAACAACATCCCCCATCCGGGTAGTGGGTCACTTTGAATTTTCGCACACCGCAATCCCGTCGTGGTTTGCAGCACAAAAGCCGCGGAGCGGCGAAACAGTGTTAGCCACGGGCGCAAGCCCGTGGATTCAGACAGCACGTTATGCCCAGCCCCAACGGGGCGACACAACATGCAAGTATCGCGTTCTGTCGCACCTACGGTGCTGATGTTCGATCGTTCAGTCGACCACGGGCTGACGCCCGTGGCTATGTTCTTTCGCCGCTGCGCGGCTAATTGCGATATTTCAAAGTGACCCACTACGCCCATCCGCCTTACCTGTAAAACTCAACACCTGTTATGTATACTGACCACCCATGCCACTCTCTGCAGGAATGAAGCTTGGCCCCTACGAAATCCTCTCCTCCATTGGTGCAGGTGGCATGGGCGAAGTATGGAAGGCGCACGAGCCACGACTCACCCGTGACGTAGCGATCAAAGTTTCCGCCGGGCAGTTCAGCGAACGGTTCGAGCGCGAAGCGAAGGCCATCGCCGCGCTGAATCATCCCTATATCTGCCAGATCTACGACGTCGGCCCGACGTACCTGGTGATGGAGTACATCGAGGGCTCACCTCTCAAGGGGCCCATGCCGGTCGATCAGGCACTCAAGTATGCCGTACAGATTTGCGATGCTCTGGATGCTGCGCACCAAAAGGGAATCACCCATCGCGACCTGAAGCCGGCCAACATTCTGGTCACCAAGGCTGGAATCAAGCTACTGGACTTCGGCCTGGCAAAATTAGCCTCGCCGGGACTAGCGCAGACGCCCGATGCGGCCACGCTCACCATGGCGCTCACTGGCAAGAATGAGATCGTCGGCACGCTGTTCTATATGTCCCCCGAGCAGTTGCAGTCGCAAGCCAACGGCCAGGAGATCGACGCCCGCAGCGACATCTTCTCCTTCGGCTTGGTGCTGTACGAAATGTTGACCGGCAAGCGCGCCTTTGAGGGGACGTCTCCTGCCAGTGTGATCGCGGCGATCATGGAGCGTCCTGCGCCATCGATCGCAGAGATCGCCTCTCCTGCGCTGGATTGCGCGCTGAAGCGATGCCTGGAAAAGGATCCGGAAAATCGCTGGCAGAGTGTCCGGGATATCAAGGCCGCGTTCGATCTCATCGCGCTGGTTCCAGGGGAGCGCCCCACGCTCCAGGAGCTCGGTCCGAAGAAATGGCTCCGGGGCGTGGCCGCCGTGCTGGCGTTAGCCGTGGGCGCAGTTGCTGTGATGCAATACGCCAGGCCAAAACCCGAGCCGCGCCCGGTGGTCCGATTCCAAATCCCCGTTCAACCAGCCACCGGTCTACGTCCGATTGCAACCCTCGCCCCCGATGGCCTCTCGCTGGCCTACTTCGACAGGCTCGCCGATGGGAACACAGCCCTGAAGATTCGCGCCATGGATTCCGGTACGGTGACGGACTTTCCCGCAGCCGAGATGTCCCAGCCGACGCACGTATTCTGGTCACCGGACTCAAAGACAATCTACTACGGCAACCGCCGCTTCCTGAAACAGCTCGAAGTGTCTCGCGGCGCCGTCAAGCAGATCTGCGAGTGCCCCTCCGATTCGGGTACAGTGAATCAGGACGGTGTCATCCTCCTGGGTGCATCGCCGATCAATCCTGCGATCCGGCGGATTTCCCCCAGCGGCGAGGTCACCATGCTTCACCAGGCCGCACGCGCGGAGGCGTTCCCCTCCCTTCCTGCTTTCTTGCCGGATGGCCGGCGCTTTCTGTTTGCGGAGGACGGGGGCCTCTTCCTATCTTCCTTAGATCAGCCCCAGGCCTACACCCGGCTGGGCACTGGGCAAGCCCGCTTTGCCCTGGTTCGGGGCTCCAGCGGAAGCTTTTTCCTGCTGCAGACTCGACCCGACGGCGGAACGGACGTCATCCCTTTTGATGTGGAAAAGGGTGAAATCGCCGGGCCTCTCGTTACCATTCCCGTTGGATCTTCGTCCGCGCAAGCCGATGCGTCTGCTTCGCAGACCGGAATTTTGCTTCGCCTCATGCAAGTAGAGACCCCCCAGTTTGCGGCCTGGTTTGACCGGCAGGGGAAGCGACTCGGAGACGCAGGCACCGTGGATGGGTACGCGGGCATGGACCTCTCTCCCGACGGGGGACGTCTCGCGGTGATCGGGCCGAGCGATTTTAGCGTACGCGATCTGGAGCGGGGCACGACAACCAGGCTCGCACAGCAAGTCCGGCCGGCGGGATCAGCCATCTGGTCCCCTGACGGCATGTCCTTCGTATTTGCGGCGCAGGATAGAAACCGGGTGCAGCATCTGTATCGAACGGACGCCAGCAATACGCGGCCCGAATCCCTGTTGC
>CAMAWS010000146.1 GCA_945861845.1 Candidatus Sulfopaludibacter sp. SbA3
CTTAGAGTTGACTCCCACATTTAATTGCACTCCGCGCCCACAGGTCATTTGCCGTGCCGGGCCCTCAATTCCTTCGTGATCTCTTCCAGTGTCACGCCACGCTCCACCAGCAGTACGAGCAGGTGATAGACAAGATCCGCGGTTTCGGAGATCAAGGGATC
The DNA here is from genome assembly GCA_945861845.1 of Candidatus Sulfopaludibacter sp. SbA3. Classification (GTDB taxonomy): domain Bacteria; phylum Acidobacteriota; class Terriglobia; order 20CM-2-55-15; family 20CM-2-55-15; genus CAMBFR01. The sequence continues at coordinate 162 of CAMAWS010000146.1, forward strand.
GCGCTCCACATTCTTTGCGGCGACGATCGTTTCGGTCGCTTCTTCGCCCACTTTTTTCAGGATCTTGTCGAGACCGCTGTTGAAAAGGTATGTCGTGTAGCTGCCTTCGGGCCGCATTTCCTTTCGCTGCTCGATCAACGCGTAGAGCTGTTTCAGGAAACCTTCAATCTCAGCCTCGACGCCAAAGCACGAATACGAACCGGTATGGCAGGCGGGCCCGGCCGGTTCGACTTCGACCAGGACAGTATCGGCGTCACAGTCCAGCCGCACCGAGCGGACTTTCTGGAAGTTACCCGAGGTCTCGCCCTTGTGCCACAGCGCTTTCCGGCTTCGGCTCCAGAAATGGGTTTCGCCGCGTTCGATGGTCAGCCGGAGCGCCTCTTCATTCATGAATGCGACGGTAAGAACCTCGCGTGTGCGCGCATCCTGGATGACGGCGGGAATCAGGCCGGCGGAATCGAACCTGGCTTTGGTGAGAATGCCGTCAATGTCATTCATCGGACGAGTACTCCCCTCTCGCGCAGATATGCTTTTGCCTGCGGAATCGTCACTTCACGAAAATGGAAGATGGAAGCCGCCAGCACGGCGCTGGCGGCTCCTTCGGTCAATCCCAGGTATAAGTCTTCCAACGTTCCGGCGCCGCCCGACGCGATCACGGGAATCTGCAGCGATTTGGAAAGACGGCTGGTGAGGTCGAGGTCGTAACCGGCCTTCGTACCGTCCGCGTCCATGCTCGTCAGCGGGATTTCACCCGCGCCCAGTGAGGCCGCTCGCTGTGCCCACTCGACGGCATCAAGGTCCGTACGAACGCGGCCGCCATGCGTAAAGACCTTCGCGGAGCTTTTCTGTTCAGTCTCCCTGCGCGCATCAATCGCAACAACGATGCACTGGCTTCCAAAACGCTCGGCGGATTCCGTTATCAGCTGCGGGTTTTCGATTGCCGACGTATTGATTGAAACCTTGTCTGCCCCGGCCCGCAATATATGTTCGATGTCCGCCACGGAACGCAACCCTCCGCCGACCGTGAACGGGATATTGACGCTGTCGGCTACGCGCCGCACCATATCGGCAACAATGTTCCGGCGGTCCGACGATGCCGTAATGTCGAGGAAGACAAGCTCGTCCGCACCCTCCTCGGAATAGCGCAATCCGCATTCGATCGGGTCCCCGGCATCGCGCAGGGCGACGAAGTTGGTGCCCTTTACGACACGGCCCTCTTTAACATCGAGGCAGGGGATGATCCGTTTAGCGAGCACAGGCGAGCGCCTCCTCAAGTTGAAAGCGGCCCTCGTACAGGGCTTTGCCGATAATCACGCCGTCGAGGCGCGGATGGGCGATGCCCCCGAGCTGTCGAATGTCATCGATCGAAGACACACCGCCCGACGCGATCACCGAGAGCCCCGTGTTTTCGATCATCGCAAGCGTCGCCTCGACATTGGGTCCAACCAACACTCCGTCACGCGAAATGTCGGTATAGATGACGAGCTCGGCGCCCATCGCTTCAAGCTGTCGCGCCAGGTCAATGGAATCAATGCTTGAATCTACCGTCCAGCCCGACACTTTCGCCTTTCCGTCGCGCGCGTCGATCCCGATGGCGACCTGCCGCGGATATTGGGCAAGCGCTTCCCTGACGAAGTTCTGGTCATTGACCGCAGACGTTCCGAGAACTACTCGTTGGACGCCGGCATCAAGCAATGTTCCTATCGTGGCCATATTCCGGATTCCGCCGCCTGTCTGAATGTTCACGCTCTTTCCAATGGACCGGCTCATTGCTTTCAGGACCTCGATATTCTTCGGAACGCCTTCAAACGCGCCATCGAGATCGACGATGTGGAGCCACTCGGCGCCCAGGCCGGCCCACTTCTCGGCCATTTCCATCGGGTCGCCATACACCGTCGCATCGTCTGCCCGGCCCTGCTTCAGCCTTACGGCCTTGCCCCCAAGAATATCGATCGCCGGATAAATCCTCATAACCGCGCAAAGTTGTCGAGGAGCCGCTCGCCGACATGCTGGCTCTTCTCAGGGTGAAACTGGGTTGCCCAGATATTCTCGAAATGCACGATGGCTGGAAAGTCGAACCCGTAATCGGTTGTAGCCAGCGTCACTTCCGCAGAGTCCGGCTGCGCGTAGAACGAGTGCACGAAATAGACAAAGCTCTCGGGCACAACTTCTCTTGTCAGGCGATCGGAGCGTTTCAAATGAAGCTGGTTCCATCCCATGTGCGGCACGTGCAGACCCTCCGGGAGTTTCTTCACGCGGCCAGGAATCAGGTTCAGGCCCTTGTGCAGTCCAAATTCTTCGCTTTCTGTGAAGATCAGGTGCATGCCCAGGCAAATGCCGAGCGTCGGTGTTCCGGCTTTCACCTTGTCAACAAATGCCTCGGCGAGTCCCATATCGCGCAGGTTCTTCATCGCATCGCGAAACGCGCCAACGCCGGGCAGAATCAGCTTCTGCGCGTGGCGTACCTCAGCGGGATCTGAAGTGACTTTCACCTCATGACCAAGACGCCGCAGCGTGTTCTCAATGCTGCGCAGGTTGTTCAGTTTGTAATCAACTACAGTGATCATAGCTTTCCAAGCTCCCCTCCTAAGTTAGGAGGGGTGGACGCACTTTTAAAAAATACCGCCGCAGGCGTCCTTTGAAGGTGCGGCCGGGGTGGTTCCATAAGAGAACCACCCCGTCTGCACCCACTGCGGAGGCTGCGCGGCTTTTGTTTGATGGGTGCAGCCACCCCTCCTAACTTAGGAGGGGAGCTCACAGAACGCCCTTTGTCGAAGGAACGCCTTCATACTGCACGCGCGTGGCGAGGTGGAGCGCCCGCGCCATCGCCTTGAAGATCGTTTCGGAAATGTGGTGCTGGTTACGGCCGTAAAGGTTTTCGATATGCAGATTGAAACGGCCCTCCTGCACGAACGCCTTGGCGAATTCCTCTACAAGCTCGCTCTGCAGATCGCCAATTCGAGCGGCCTTGAACTCGACGTTGTAAACGAGGTACGGCCGGCCGGACAGGTCGATAACCACTCGCGTCAGGGCTTCGTCCAGCGGAACATATGCATGAGCAAATCTTACGATGCCGCTTCGGTCGCCAAGCGCTTCTCGCAGAGCCGAACCCAATACGAGACCGACATCTTCAACCGTATGGTGCCCATCGATCTCGAGATCGCCCTTGGCCTGGACGTCCAGGTCCATGTATCCATGCTTTGCAAGCTGGGCCAGCATGTGGTCGAAGAACGGTATTCCCGTGGAAATCTGGTGCTGTCCGGTTCCATCGAGATTGAGTTGGACCCGAATGTCGGTTTCTTTCGTCTTCCGGGCCGCAGTCGCGATTCGGGCGGTTCGTGTTTTGCTCATTTCGTCTCCAATACTTGATCGAGTGATCGATCGAGTGCGGCAAGAAACTTGTCGTTTTCGTCAGGCCGGCCGATCGTAACCCTCAACGCGCGATCCAGCATGGGATAAGAGCTGACATCGCGCACCAGGACTCCCTGGGCGTAGAGCGCGTCGAAAATGGCGCGAGCCGGCTGCGCGGTCCTGATCAAAATATAATTTGCGCTCGAGTTAAAGGCCGTTACCAGCGGCCGCCGTCTCAGTTCATCCATAACCCGATCGCGTTCGTGAATCAGCGTTTGGATCGCCGCGGTCAGGACCTGCTGCCGTTCGATCACGAGTTCCGCCGCGGCAAGCGTGAATATGTTCACGTTGTAAGGCAGCTTGGCCTTATGAACTTCACGGGCAATCTCGGGGTGCGCCATCATGTAACCAAATCGAAGGCCTGCCATGGACATCGCCTTCGAGAAGGTCCGCAGCACGACCAGGTTCGGGTGCGTTGCCAGCAGCGGAAACGCACTCTGGCCGCTGAATTCATGATAGGCCTCATCAAGCAACACAAGACCCTTGGCATTCTTCAGGACCTCCACTAGAGCGTCCTGTTCCAATAGCGTGCCCGTAGGGTTGTTCGGCGAACAGATAACGGTGACGTCTGCCGACCTCGCGGCTTCCACCAGCTTTGGCACGTCAAAAGTAAAATCGCGGCTGTTGAGCGGGACCTCGACAATGCGAGCCTGTAGCGTTTTCGACATCAGCTTATAAAGCGTAAATGTCGGCTGCGGAATTACAACAGTCCGCCCCGGTCCAAGCGTCACCGCAAGCGCCGCCTGAATCAACTCGTTGGAGCCGTTTCCAACAAGAATGCCCTCCGGGTTCCACCCGGTGAACTTCGCGAGCGCGGCAGTGGTGGCAGCCGGAACGAATTCCGGATACCGGCCCCAGGGACGAGCGAGCACGCGATCCACAACTTCCCGTTTCAGCGAATCTGGAAGCTCGTACGGATTTTCGTTCTGGTCCAGTTTGACGTCGGCCTTGAAGTGCTTGAGCGTGTATGCGGTCTGCTCGCGAACTTCAGGCTTTATGACGTCGGACGGTGATAGACCTTGCATGCCCTGTGAGTCCTTCCGAAATAGCAAATTTTTCGATCATCTCTCCATATCGCTCGATTGCGCGGCCGGAATACCGAATGATGCTGGACCGCTTCAGGAAATCCGGGACGCCGAGCGGCGAGAAAAACCTCGCAGTCCGGCTTGTAGGGAGCACGTGACTCGGCCCGGCGAAGTAGTCGCCTACCACGGTCGGGGCGTACCTTCCAATAAACACGGCGCCCGCATTCCGGATCTCATCCGCAATCCGGTCTGGCTCTGCCATCAGGATCTCAGCGTGCTCTGGAGCAATGTGGTTGACGAGCCGTATGGCGTCGTCTTCCCCCTTCACAACAAAAGCGATGCCGTTCCTGGCTATGGCTACTCGCGCTATGGCGCTTCGGTCCAGCGACTCCAGTTGAGCCTCCACCTGTTCGAATACGGCGGCTGCCAGATTACTGGACCAGCACACCAGCCACACACCCGCCATTTCGTCGTGTTCGGCCTGCGCGAGCAGGTCGGCGGCGATCCACGACGGATCGCACGTTTCATCGGCGATAATGGCGACCTCGCTGGGCCCGGCGATCATGTCGATGTCGACGGTTCCGTAGACCTGGCGCTTGGCCGACTGCACGTATTGATTGCCTGGACCGACTATCTTGTCCACGCGCGGAACAGTTTCGGTGCCGTATGCAAGCGCCCCGATCGCCTGTGCGCCTCCGATCCGGTACACTTCGTCAATTCCCAGAAGGTTCAATGCCGCGGCAACGAGGGGATTTTCTGCAAGCGATCGCGGAGGCGTCACTACAACAAGGCGCTTCACTCCCGCAACCTGCGCCGGAACCGCATTCATCAGGACCGACGAAGGATATGCAGCCTTGCCGCCCGGAATGTAAATGCCTGCCCGTTCGATTGGCGTGACGCGCTGGCCGAGCCGAATACCCTCGCCGGCATAGAATTCCCAGGACTCCGGCGTATGTTGTTCGTGAAATTCGCGGATGTTGTGGATGGCCTGGCGAAGAATACCGACCAGTTCGTCATCTGCGCCTGCGGCATACTCCTGAATCTGGCTTTCCGGAACCCGCATCAAAGCTGGCGTCACATCGTAGGAATCGAATTTCCTGCTGTAGTCGCACAAGGCAGCATCGCCGCGGCGCCGCACGTCCCGGAGAATTTCGGCGACAGCCTTGTCCACGATCGGCTCGCCTTCTTCCGGGGCGAGCAGAGCGTCGATCGCACGGAGATCGAACTCTTGTGTCAGGTCCACGACCCTCATTGGATATCTTTCAGTGCGCCAATGAACGCCAGCACTTCCTCGCGCTTGGTTTGATAGCCCGCGCGATTGATCACCAGCCGCGCAGAGCTTTCCGCTATGACCTCGACGACCTCAAGGCCGTTCTCCTTCAGCGTGCGGCCGGTCTCCACAAGATCCACAATCCGGTCGGCGAGCCCGATGAGCGGGGCAAGTTCGATCGATCCCGACAGGGGAATGATCTCCACGGGAATGCCGCGCGCGTTGAAGTATTCGAGCGTGATATTCCGATACTTGGTTGCAATGCGAATAGTGGGGTTATCGGAACCATTTATCGAACGCATGCCCTTGGGCGCCGCGACCGCAATCTTGCAATGACCGAAGTTCAGCACCAGCGGCTGAAGCAGGTCCGCGCGCGATTCCATCAGGACATCGCGGCCGGCGATGCCTGCATCGGCGGCGCCGTATTCCACGTAAGTGGGCACGTCGGCTGGCTTCACGAGAACGGCGCGGCAGCGGCCATCAACGGAATCGAAGATCAACTTGCGTGACGATGCGACGTCCTCGGAAAACCGGATGCCAGCGCGCTGGAGCAGGTCGAGCGATGGGTCCAGGAAACGTCCTTTGGCGAGGGCAATCACAAGCACAGCTTCACCGCCTTGCCGGAACGCCTCAACTGGAGCGCCTTTTCAAAACCACCTGTTCCATCAACCACGCTCGCCTCGCCCTCGACTGCGGTCAGCTTCGGCGCAACAATCTGCTCAAGGCGATCGAGGCTGAACGAAAAGCCGACGGCAGGAAGGTCCTTGCCGAAGACCCCGGGAAGGCCGTCGTAGCGGCCGCCGTTGGCGACTTCAAAACCCAGTTCGGGCACATACGCGCGGAACAGGATTCCGGTGTAGTAGTCGAACCCCCGGATCTCTCCCAGGTCGATAGTCAGATGCTCGGCCAGATTGAGACGTTCAAAAATGGAATAGATCTCTTCGAGGTGATCGAGCGCATCCAGGGACCGGGGATTACGCACCAGCTTCCGCGCATCCTCGATGACGGCTCGCCCGCCGGTGAGATGAGGAATGGCGCGAAGAATATTCTTCCGGCGCTCCTCCAGTGGCAGCTTTCCCAGCAGGGCTTCGAGACCGGACTGGTCCTTCAGGTTCAGGACGTCCTTCAGGGCCGCCACATCCTCCGCGGGAAGGTCAATTCGGTCCATGATCCCGCCGAAGAAGTCGACACTTCCGAGATTGATCTGGAATGTCGAGACTCCCAGTCGTTCGAAGGCCTCCACTGCAATGAGAAGAATCTCCACGTCCGCGGTCTTGCTGGCCCCCCCGTAGTTCTCAATGCCGATCTGCGCGAATTCCCGTTGTCGTCCGCCCTTGGGCTGCTCGAACCGCAGCACTTCACCGGAATAGAAGAGACGGATCGGCTTGGGCGCTGAAGCCAGCCGGGTCGCTACGGTCTTCGCTACCAACGAAGTGAATTCAGGTCGCAGGGCAAGCATATTGCCTTCGCTGTCGATGAAACGATAGAGCTGCTTCTCAAGCCCGGCGCCCATGCCTTTGATGAAGACGTCGTAGTAATCGAAGATCGGCGGAATGATCTCTTCATACGACCAGCCCTCGAAGACTGAGCAAATTGCTCTTTCGAGAACGCGGCGGCGTTGAGCCGCTGGCCCGATTAGGATCTGAGTTCCTGGCGGAATTTGTGTGTACGACTTCATGTTGTTTTGACTCAGCCACCACTGTGGGCGCGGGGCTTTAGCCCCGTGCCAGGATCAAACAGAAATTTTCTGGAACTTGGCACG
>CAMAWS010000147.1 GCA_945861845.1 Candidatus Sulfopaludibacter sp. SbA3
AGCGATCGGCTTTGCGGCCCGTTCCGCTGGACTCAAAGCCGTTATCCGCAAGCCCCTGGAGGAATCCGGGCCGGTCAACCGCGCGCTCGGAAATCTCTACAACGCACTACTGGCAGGCAGCCCGCGGACCATACGGCAGTATTTCTGGCTGCTGGACCGAGTCCGGCCAAACGAGCGCACTTTTTTCTACAATAAGGTCCGGCGTTACATTGGCCGGTTTCTCGATTCGGAACAGCCCGACATTGTTCTTTCCGTGCACCCCATGCTGAATCACTTCATTCAGCGGTTCATAAAGGAACAGCGAATAGGGATTCCCTGTTATAGCTTTCTTACAGATCCTTTTCCGCCGTTCTGGAAAGGATGGTCTTCTCCCTACATAGATCGCTACTTTGTCGTCACTGACGAAGCCCTGCAAACCCTGGTCGCCAGGGGAGTTTCCGCCTCGCGTATCGATCGCGTGCCGATGCCGGTCCGGAATCGATTTGTGCCGGCAACAATGACCGAAATTCGGGAACTGAGAAATTTCCTCAGGCTCGACGACGCGGCCATTATCCTTATTAATGGCGGGGCTCGAGGCGGCGGACCCATCCACGAGGTTTATCAGGCAACACGGCGGGCAGCGCCCGCAGCCAACATTCTCGCCGTCTGCGGCAGGAACGACGGTCTTCGATCTCGAATAGCCGGGCTGAACGATCCCAAGACGCGAACGTTTGGATTTCTCGATGATATTTACCGGTACATCAGCGCTTCCGATCTGGTTATCACCAAACCCGGCGCCCTGTCGACCTACGAGGCGCTGGCATGCGGCGTACCGGTCGTATTGACCGGGATGCGCGGCCTGATGCCGCAGGAGTCCGGTTTGTTTCACGCGGTTGACCGGTACGGCTTTGGGTATGCCGCCGGAACGTTGGATGCTCTAGAGGCCGTTATTCGGAAGGATCCACGCGAGTGGAATCGGAAGCGGGAATCGCTGGCAAACTTCTACCGGCACAGCGCCGGAACAGAGCTGATTGAAAGGATTCATTCTGTCCATGTCAGAGCGTAAAGTTTTCGTAACTGGCGCAACCGGATTTCTCGGAAGCCACCTGACCCATAAACTGATCAGCGAAGGACGCCGTGTCATCGCGCTCGCGCGGGGATCAAGGGGCGCCTCGGCGGAAACCCGCGTACGCGAAGCGCTGAATACCGTTGGCCCCGTTGATCTCACCAGGCTTGAGGTCTGTGAAGGCGATATCTCCCAGCCGCAGCTCGGGCTGAGCGAGGACATTTCGCGAAAGGTCGCCACCTCGATAGACCAGATCTGGCATTGCGCCGCGTCCCTTTCCTTTACGGATGAGGACCGGGATGAGATTTTCAGGATGAACTTCGGTGGAACCAAGAACATCCTGGCCCTGGCCGAACAGACACCGACTCGCCGGCTTCATCACGTCAGCACGGCGTATGTCGCGGGAAATCGCAGGGACCTGGTACTGGAGACGGAACTGAATGTCGGCCAGACTTTCCGGAACGCGTATGAAGAATCGAAGTGCCAGGCGGAAATGCTGATTGCCGACGCGCATCGCAAAGGCCTGATTTTGCCGTCAATATACCGGCCCAGCATCGTGATCGGAGATTCAAGGTCGGGCCGCGTAACTCATTTTCATGGCGTCTACGCCTTCATACGCGGATTATGGTCGGCCCTGGAGCGGCTGCGCCGCAGGATGCCGGAGGGCGGACCAGTCAATCTCCCGCTTCGGGTACTGGGAGCTGAAACGACAACGCTGAACTTTGTCCCGATCGACTACGTCGTGGACGGCATGGTTGAAATCTCAAAACAGCCTGCCAGTATTGGCGCGACCTACCACCTGGCAAATCCCCAGGCCACTGAGAATCGTATCTGGCTGCCTCACATCTGCCGCGTATTGAGCGTTGAAGGAATCCAACTGGTGGGCGAGAACTCATTTCTTCGCACGCCTATGACGAAACTCGAGGCTTTGTTCCAGAAGCAAATGGCTTTCTATTACCAGTATCTGCAGGGAGAGCCTCGCTTTGATTGCCGCCGCACGCTGGATGCGCTCAAGAATACCGGGATTGAGTGTCCGGGCGTCACCGTGGAGTTCATTCAGAGGATGGTGGGCTGGTACGTGAACTTCCTCAACAACGCCCGGCAAGGGACAGCTTCATCATCCGCTGGCCCCGGCGCCACGCAGCACATTTAGGAATTCTACGTAGCGCTCCCCCAGCCGTGCCGGCCGAAACTCCTCGCGGAATCTTTTCTTAATTTCGGCGGAATACCGTGCGCGTACAGACGGATTCCGAATCAGCCTGTCGGCAATCTCCGGATATTCCGATTCACTTCGTGCAATAAGCTCAGGAATTCCAACCAGTTCGGCCCCGGAGTTGTAGTGCGAATCGGGAGGATATTTCAGCACCACGATCGGTTTGCCCGCGCCCATTGCCTCGAGCAGCGAGTGGCCTCCGGAATGCGGAAAGGAAGCAAGGTAAACATCCACCGTTTCGAGCAGCGGCGCCACGTCGGAGACGTGTCCGAGAAATCGCACGCGAGGGAGCACTCCTTCCGAATGAAGGAATGACCGGGCCGCTTTCACATCCCCTGCACCGGCGAAAAAATGAAAATGCTTCGGAAAGCGCTTCAGGATCTCGGCAAGCGCCCTCAGGTATCCCGATCCCGATATCTTGTAGAGATTGCCGAAGGTCGCCGACACGCTGCTGGCCGATTCGAGCCCCATGCTTCGCCGATCGACGTGCTCGGCGACCTGCAGCCGATCCTCGATGTCGGAGGCCAGCGGTATCCATTGCGCCGGGTGCGAAGAAAACCGCGTGCGTTCAAGCGCATTCTGAAAGAGATGCACAAAACCTTCGAACATGTCGGCATCCATTTCGCTGCCGTGGTTCACATTTACCTGGATTGGCGATGGATGGATGGCTGCAACACGGGCGGTGATCTGCTCGGAGAGGCTTCCGTGGTAAAACACCACGGGAATTCCGGAACTTCGAATAGCCTCGGCAATCCGGGTTGCACGCTCCTGAAAGTCCCCTTCCACCGAGGCCACCGAAACATCGGCTTCGATCTCAAGCGATTCAGATTGCGGCGCGCCAGCCGGATTAAAAAACCACGATGCGGCCCACTCGGTAGTAAAGATAGTGGACTGGATTCCCTGCTGCTTCAGACTGCCCGCAAGCATCCTGACGTACTGCGTCGGCGCGTGTCCCGGCAAAAGGCAGCCCACGACGTGGGCTACGCAATTAACTGCATCGGTTTTCACCGGGTTCACCGATTCCCGCGCAGCACGTCCTTCGCTGGCCCACTCTTCGAAAATCTCGCCGATTCTTCGCACGCGGCTTGAATCAAGCCCGGCCAGGAGGGCGCGCTGGAAGTAATCCATGGCCGTGCCCGGATCATCTTTAAGGAAAAGATTCGCGACCCGGAATGCAACGTCAGCGAGCCTTTTCTTATCGCCGGTGCGATAGAGGGCGAACGTGTATGCGTGATTAATGATGTCGGAGGTGTAGCCGGTTTCACGCGCGGCCTTCTCCAGCAGTGGAGCCGCAGCCTTGAAATCGCCGTTCTTGAGCGCCTCGAAAGCCTGTTCGTAACTCACCCGGCTATTGTATGAGAAGAACGGATCTTTGGGGGGGGTACGTCAGATGACAATTAAGCATTGAAAATTGACCGAGTGTTCAATTGATCGACCGGACACCCGGTCAATTTTCAGTGCTTAATTGCATCTGTCCTTTCGGTAGCCGCCTAGCTCTGGATTCCCTTTCGGGCGTCAAAGTGGGCTTTGGCTCTGCGCTTCAAGCGAGCCTTTTTCTTTTCGCGGTTAACTCGTCTATTTTTCAGAATCTCGTACTTATTGGCCATGTTTTCCTATTATTTTCCTTATAATCCCAATTGGAAGTGAGTAGGGTCCGGTGACTCTCCTGGCCTTCAAAGCCTGTGGGGCGTCGGGGCACCGACGTTCGGTGGGTTCGACTCCCACGCACTTCCGCCAAACTACACTTGATGACTGCGCCCTTTGCTTAGGTTTCGCGCTATCGCGCTCGCGCTTCGCGTCGGGCTTGCATTCGCAGCCGCTCATCTCGATCAGGAGACCGGATTCGCCGGCTTCAGGGAAGCCAATGCCTTGGCTTCGTCTTCGTAGGTATCGAATACGGTTAACAGCTTGGTCATCTGAAGCAGGTCCTTGGCTTTCGCCGTCAAATGCAGAAGCTTCACATCGCCCTGCTTGTTCCTAACAGTAGTATATGCCGATACCAGTTCGCCCAGGCCGGAGCTGTCAATGTAGCCAACCTCGCCCAGATTCAGGATGTAATACTTAACCCCTTGATTGAGCTGCACGCGGAGCGTTTCTCTCAGTAACAGGACAGGCTCACCAATCGTCAATCTGCCCGACAGATCGATGATAACGACGTTATCCGCTGTCCTGGTCTTTATATTCAGACTCATACGTCCTCCAAAACTCTATTTCGACCCCTCTGTCGATGCCGCCCCAACGCCGGGCAGAAGGGTCGTAGCTTATCGTTTATACATTAAGACTTTCAAGGCCTTTGAAGCCATGCCGTCATTTACCTTACAATCTTTCAGTGTCTCATTAACAACGGATTTCTGGTCCTGAGTTTAACATTCAGATGATGCGCAGTTACTTCACACGACTACTGATCGTTGCAGGTTTCTTCCTGCTATTACTGGGCGCCGGTGTGCTCATGACCCAGGAGGGCGGCCGCGCGCCACTTAATCCGGAACCAGTAGCTGCGGCCAGTGGTATTTACGATTTCTGCATGTCTCCGGACGGCAGATCTATCGCATTCATTTCAGGACAGACGGGAAGTTCGGAAATCTGGACGGCAAATGTGGCCGGAGGCCAGCCCAGGAAGGTCACGGATACCGCCGGAATCAAGAAGCATGTTCGCTGGTCGAACGACGGGAAATGGATCGCGTACGTCGCGGTGCAACCCGGAAAGGCCGGGGACATTCGCCTGGTTAACGCCGCTGACGGCAATGAAATCGCTGTTACCAAAACATTAGCCGACGAGCGGGAACCCGTATGGTCGCCGGATAGCCGCTCGATTGCGTTCACCGAACGAATCGCTGGACGGAACCGTATTGCCATCGCCGATCTTGAAACGCTGGAGGTGAGGACCCTCGTCGAGATCTCCGCATCCAGCCTGCAGTGGTCACCCGACGGCAAAGCGATCGTGTTCGTATCGGATCCCTTGTTGTCCGACGACAAGCGTGACAATGACGACCTTTTCTTGATTTCCGCCGAGGGTGGCCCGCCGAAATTGCTCACGCCCGGCACACAGCGCTACCGCGATTACTCGCCGTCATGGTCGCCGGACTCGCGCAGCATCGCCTATGCATCGGAGAGTTCCGGCTTCAGCAACATCTACGTCGTAGATACACAAAGCGGATCGCGGCGGCGGTTGACCAATGAAAACGTGGAGAGTTTTGCCCCGAAGTGGTCGCCAAACGGACAAAGCATCGCCTACGTGCGCAACGAAGATGCGCAGTTCCATTTATGGGTGACGCCAGCCGAAGGTGGAGTCCCGGCGAAAATCTCCGATCGCGACGGAGTGAACGGCGGGCTTGAGGACGAAGACACGAATTTCCGCGGAGGATTGCAGTGGACCGTGGAAGGAGACCGCATAGCATTCACGCACTCGGATCCGGGACGCACATCCGATCTGTGGATGGCCAGGCTTGACGGAACTCGCGCACTGCAAGTGACCAACTCCATGCCCCCTGAATTGCGCCGCGAAACACGCTTTGTTTCGCCAGACTTCTTGACCTACCGAAGTTTCGACAGCCAGGAGGTTTCAGCACTCGTATACAAGCCCCGGGGGGTCAAACCCAGGACCGGCCACCCTGCACTGCTCGTGTTCCGCGATGCGCTGGAGGGACAGCACGCAAAGAACTGGGATCCTTTCATTCAGTTCTTCGTCAGCGACGGCTATGTCGTTTTTGCTCCCAACGTGAGGGGGTCTTCCGGCCGTGGCAAGGAGTATCGCCAGATGGTCTTCGAGCATGGAGGCGATTACGACGTTCGCGATGCGTTCATCGGGCTCGACCGGCTTTCTTCCGAGGGACTAATTGATGCCGAACGCGTGGGCGTCTTCGGCGCAGGAACGGGCGGTTTCCTTGTAACCGCAGCGATCGTCAAGGATGAAACACGTTTCAAGGCAGCCGTTTGCCTCTACGGGATCGTGGATGCCGTCACCGCCGTGTCGTACCCTGAGATGGCGGGTTGGGCGCGTTACATGATTGGCTCATCGCCAATGACGGCGCCCCTTCCCTACTTCGAACGCTCTCTTGTAAATTTCGTCGACAAACTACGCACTCCAATCATCTTTCTTTACACCGGGAGTGACGCATCCGCGCCTTTCCAGCAGCTTCAACAGTTCGCCGTCCAGGCCGAGGTGAAGGGGAAGTGGTTCGACTACCGGGTTTTCGAGAACGAATCCGAGGGCTGGCGATATTGGCGCCCCAATAATCTGCGCCTCTCTCTCGAGGCCATGGATGCTCTCTTCGAAAAACACCTGCTCGGACGCGACAGGGAAATCAGGCTAAGCCGGAATAGATAAGACAACCCGCAACGCAGACTCCAGGTCGCGGTGTTGGAAGCTGAATCCCGCTGCAAGCAGTTTTGCAGGCTCAACACGCGCGCTTGCGAGGAGCAATCCATCGGCCATTTCCCCAAACACGAGACGCGCAGCAAATCCTGGCAAGGGGAAAACTGTGGGGCGAGAAAGAACCCGTCCGAGCGTCCTGGTAAACTCAAGATTGGTTACTGGAACAGGTGAAACGGCATTGACCGGTCCATGCATCGTTTCTGTCTCAATACAGTGCAGGATGACCGCGCAGAGGTCGGACAGCGTAATCCAGCTCATGTATTGTTCCCCCGAGCCAACCTTGCCGCCAACGCCCATCTTGAAGGGAAGAAGCATTTTCCCAAGCGCACCTCCCTTGCTGCTGAGCACCACCCCGATTCGAATTTGAACAACGCGGATTCCCTTTCGCATGGCGGGATCGGTGGCAACCTCCCACTGGCGGCACACGTCGGGAAGAAATCCAGTCCCCGTGCCGCTGCCCTCGAACAGAAGTTCATTTCCCCGGTCTCCGTAATACCCTATCGCCGAAGCGCTGACCAGAACACGGGGAGGCCTCGCCATTCCAGCAAGTGTTTCTGACAAAAACCGCGTTCCCCTGACGCGGCTGTCGCGAATCCGGGCCTTGCGGGCCGCAGTCCAGCGTCCGCCAGCGATATTCTCGCCAGCCAGGTGCACTACTGCGTCACATCCTTCAATGCCTGCCCGGTCTATAGTGCCGTCGTCAGGATTCCATCGAGTGGATCCCTGCAGGCCCGCCGAACGCACAAGCCGGCACACGTCATGGCCTGCGCCGGAAAGAAACGGCGCCAACGCGGATCCCACCATCCCGGTTGATCCTGAAACGAGAATTCTCACGTGAAAGATTATATCGAGGAATCGGGCCGGACGGTGTCCAGCAGCGGGTTAAGGTCTGTAGCCTTCGAGAGTCTTGTGGTCCCTGTAGTATTTTCCGGCTTCGCTGAGGTCGGGCTTGCCAACAGCGTTGTGGCAATAGATGCACTGCTTC
>CAMAWS010000148.1 GCA_945861845.1 Candidatus Sulfopaludibacter sp. SbA3
GGGAGTTCTCTTTCAAGCGATCCTTCGAAATTCCCTCGCCGATCCCTTCACTCTCGGAATCTCCACCGGAAGTTCGTTCGGAGCGGTCCTTGCGATCTGGCTGGGCTTGAACGTTGTCTTGTTCGGAATTCCGGTCATATCGGTTGCGGCGTTCATTGGCGCGGCCCTGGCGATGCTGCTGGTCTTCTTTGTCGCCCGCACGCGCAATGCGCTTCCGGCGTTCACACTGCTGCTGGCCGGAGTCACGCTTAACTTTGTCTTTGGCGCGCTGATTGTATTCGTCCACTATGCCTCCAACTTCGCCCAGTCCTACCAGATGGTCCAGTGGATGATGGGCGGCCTCGATACGGCGGATATGGGAACCGTCAGGGGAACGGCTCCGTTTGTCGGCCTCGCGTTGATCGCGCTTGTCTGGATCTCGCCAAGGCTTAACCCGCTTGCGGCCGGTGAAGACTGGGCCACCACACGCGGAATCGATGTCAACCGCCTGAAAACGATTTCGTATTTTGCGGGATCGCTGCTGACAGGCGCCGTTACCGCGTTTTGCGGGCCGATCGGCTTTGTCGGGCTGATTGTGCCGCACACCCTGCGCCTGATCATCGGCCCGGATCATCGCACCCTGATACCAGCGTCGTTCTTCATCGGCGCGGTGTTCCTGATTGTCTGTGATACCGCTGCGCGCACGCTGTTTGCGCCAACGGAGATTCCGGTAGGAGTGATAACCGCCCTGCTGGGCGGCCCCTTCTTTATTGTGTTATTGAAAAGGAAGCGTCCGGAACTCTGGTAACGGCTAATAAGGAACTTCTCATCGTGAGCGCACCCAGCTTTACATGACCGTTGCAGTCTGGCGCGCGTGCAATAAGGTTGCCATCTTTCCGAGGAGCTTCTCGAATTCCAGTGGTTTCGTTGCGAAATCATCACACCCGGCTGCGAAAGCGCGCTCATGGTCCCTGACGAGCGCGTGCGCCGTGAGGACAATTACTGGAATGTTGGCCGTGACCGGGTCGCGCTTCAGTGCTGTAGTTGCCGCGCATCCGTCCATTTCGGGCAGGCTGAGATCCATCAGGATAAGATCCGGCATATCGGCCTGAGCCTTCTGTACACCCTGCCTGCCGTCCTCGGCAACGCTGGTCGAAAAGCCCCGCCTCTGAAGCCTGCGAGAGAGCATGTCCCAATTGGCTTCGTTGTCCTCGACGATCAGAATCCTGTACATAAACTTTTTCTCCTCTGGAGCCCGGCCTTGCGACCGGATGGTTCCGGCCTCTCTCTCCGTATCGGCCGGGCGCTGCAATACCTTTAATCAGTTTCCGGTTTCGGTCACCGGCACGGCTCTGGACGGCGTTACCTCCGCCGTTAAGTCCGCAATTTCGCTGAAGTTTTCAACCGCGCAGCCGATTCAGTATTCAGGACATGCCCTGTAAAGATGGATTCTTGTGCTCATTTTGCCGAGGACTTCGCGCAATCCGGGACGCCCTGCGGACATGGAGGAATAGCGAACAATGCCAGTGACCAAAGAGTGGGTCCCCGCTGCTGTTGGTGACACCGCGAATGCGAGGGGCGGCTCCATACTCGTAGTAGACGATAACGAACTGAATCGCGACTTGCTGTCCCGCCGGCTTAAGCGTAGCGGATACCGCGTTCAGACGGCGAACAGCGGCGCGGATGCCATTTCCTTCCTTGACCGCGAAATGGTCGATGTTGTGCTGCTGGACATCGAGATGCCGGAATTGAGCGGGCTCGATGTGCTTCGGCTGCTGCGCGTGAAACACAATGCGCTGGAACTGCCGATCATCATGGTCACCGCCCTGGCTGAGAGCGAAAGCGTTGTCGAGGCGCTCGATATCGGCGCAAATGACTACGTGACCAAGCCCGTCGATTTTGCCGTGGCACTGGCAAGAATCCGGATACAAGTGACCCTCAAGAGGACCGAAGAAGCGCGCCGCCAAAGTGAAGAACGATACGCACTCGCGATTGACGGTTCCAATGACGGGATATGGGACTGGGATCTCCTCAACAATACCGTTTTCTATTCGACGCGATGGAAGACCATGCTCGGCTACGATTCCGATGAGATCCAGCCCACGCTCGAGGAATGGCTTTCAAAAATCCATCCCGAAGACCGGGAGCCCCTTGAAGCGAATCTCAATGCGCATATCGAAGGGACCGATTCCCAGTTCAAGTGCGAGCATCGCATGCTTCACCGCAACGGCAGCTACCGGTGGGTGCTCACGCGCGGAATAGCGGTGCGGGACGAGGCCGGCCGTGTGCACCGAATCGCAGGGTCTCAATCGGACATCACTTCCGGAAAAGTCACCTGTCCCCTTACCGGATTGCCGAACCGCCTCCTGTTCGTCGACCGGCTTGGCCGCCTCCTGGAACGTTCGAAACGGAAAAAGGATTTCAAGTTTGCGGTCCTCTTTATCGACTTCGACCGCTTCAAGCTGGTCAATGACAGTCTCGGGCACCTGGTCGGCGACAAGTTCTTGATTGCGGCTGGACGGCGGATGGAACGTGAGCTGCGCTCGACGGATACGATTTCCCCGCTGGATGAAGAAGCGACACTGGCACGGCTCGGAGGAGACGAGTTTACGGTTCTGCTGGACTCCATCAACGATTGGAGCGATGCGCTCGCCGTTGGCGAGCGCCTGATCGAGAGCATGCAAAAGCCTCTGAACATTGAAGGCCACGAAATCTTCCCCAGCATCAGCATCGGCA
This sequence comes from Candidatus Sulfopaludibacter sp. SbA3, assembly GCA_945861845.1. Taxonomy (GTDB): domain Bacteria; phylum Acidobacteriota; class Terriglobia; order 20CM-2-55-15; family 20CM-2-55-15; genus CAMBFR01. The sequence continues at coordinate 2,716 of CAMAWS010000148.1, forward strand.
TTGCCACTGGGGCCGCTTCCTACGAATCCGCGGAAGATATCCTGAGAGACGCGGATACCGCCATGTACAGGGCAAAGACGCTGGGCCGGAACCGTGTGGAGATTTTCGACGCGGAGATGCGCGCGGGCATGATGGCGCGGTTGCAACTTGAAACCGAATTACGGTATGCCACGGAACGTAACGAGATCAAGAATGAGTACCAGCCGATTGTCTCCTTGGTCGATGGGCGAATTAACGGTTTTGAGGCGCTTGTTCGCTGGCACCCGCCTTCGTTAGGCATCATACCTCCGGACAAATTCATACCCGTAGCGGAAGACACGGGCGCGATCCTTTCGATCGGAAAATGGGTCCTGTATGAAGCGTGCAGGCAGCTCCGGGTATGGCAGCAATCGCATGCCTCTCATCAATTCCTGAGGATCGCGGTGAATGTCTCGGCGCGCCAGTTCACGCAGGGGGATCTTCTTGACCAGGTCCGGGAAGCGATCGAGATCACGTGCATCCAACCCTCGAACCTGACGTTGGAAATAACCGAAAGCACATTGATGCACAATGTGGTGACCGCGAAATCGATATGCAGGACTCTAAAATCCCTTGGGGTTCGAATTGGAATCGACGACTTCGGCACCGGCTATTCGTCGTTCAGCCACCTGCATAGTTTCCCGTTCGACACTTTGAAGATCGATCGATCTTTCGTTTCGCACATGGAACACGACGCACAAAAACGCGAGATAGTGCGAACCACCGTCGCCCTAGCCCACAACCTGGGCCTTGACGTGGTGGCGGAAGGCGTGGAAACCCGGGAACAAATGGTGCTGCTGAGGGATCTCGGATGCGAATACGGACAGGGGTTTCACTTTTCAAGACCCCTGAACAGCGTCGCAGCCGGCGAGTTGATTGCGGCAACCCCGGTATGGTTCGAGGAATACCGCTAGTGTCCTGAGTCAGAAGTTTCTTATCAAATTAATGCATGAAAATGCAGGCTGGATAGTGTGGAGGAGACGGAATATTCCCCTCCTTGCACCAAGGCAAGGAGGGGACTAGGTTATCCACTACCTGCCCCGGGAATTCGATACGAAATTTCTGACCCGGAATACTAGTCGGAGTGGTGTGTCAACAGCGGTTCGGGCGACATCTCTTTCGCCCCGTCGCCGACGTCGGCAGGGAGACGCACGGTAAACACCGAACCTTCCCCCAATTTGCTTTCGACTGTGATCTCTCCCCCCATCATCTGGCAATACTGCAGGCTGATCGCGAGGCCCAGCCCTGTTCCGCCAAATCTTCGTGTGGTGCTGGAGTCTGCCTGGGAAAAGGGAGTCCAGATCCTCTGGATCTGATCCGCACTCATCCCAATGCCTGTATCCTGCACTCGAAACTGTATCCAGTTCCCGTCATGCAACGTGAGGTGCGTGACTTCCAGCAGAATGATTCCGTGCCTGGTGAACTTGGTCGCATTGCTGAGGAGATTGAACAGAATCTGGCGCGTCTTGGTCAGGTCGGCCTGCATGATCCCGACGGCACCCAAACATGCGAGTTCAAGTTGATTGAAGTTCTTCCGCACGAGGGGCGTGACCGTGTTGACGACTTCTTCAGCCATCGCTTTGAGATCGAATTCTTCGACGTGGAGCAGCATCTTGCCTGCCTCAATTTTCGAAATGTCCAAAACGTCGTTTATCAAACCGAGTAAATGCCTGCCTGCGCCTTGAATTTTTTTCAGGTCCGGAAGAAACTCTTCGAGGCCTTGAAGACCTGCATCCTCGTAGAGCAGTTCACTGTATCCGATGATTGCATTCAACGGCGTCCGCAGTTCGTGGCTCATGTTGGCCAGAAATTCACTCTTGGCCAGGTTTGCGGCTTCCGCCGCCTCTTTGGCGATCCGCAGTTCCACCGAACGTTTGCGTTCGGTTATGTCGTCCGTCAGCACGAGTCTGGCCGCTCGGCCTCCAAAGCGAAACGCGTGGGACCGGACTTCAGCTTCAAACCGGCTTCCATCTTTTCTGCGGTGAACGGAGATCCCGATATCGGCCGTTTCCGGGGGCGTTGTCATATTGGAAGTGGCCGGATGATGATCCGAATCGCAGATATCGGTCACGGTCATGCCGGAAAACTCCTGACGCGAGTACCCGTAATGCGAGATGGCCGCGTCATTGACGGCCAGGAACGTCATTTCCTGAGCGTCAAGGACCCACATGGGATGAGGGTTGGATTCGAACAGGGTCCGGTATCGTTCTTCACTTTCGCGCAGGATCTGCTCCGCGCGTTTGCGCTCACTGATTTCAACCTGGAGTTCCGTCGCGCGCTTCGCCATTTCTTCGTTGTGCGCTTGGGCATCCTCCAGCCGTCCCAGGTACAAACGATAGGAACGGAAGATAATGAAGATCGCCGGAAGGGCAAGCAACGATGTCGGCCAGGGGTCCCCGGAAATGCTGGAATCCAGAAAACCTGCGATTGCGGCACCCAGGGCATAGTATGGAAACGACCACAAGTAGGATTCCCGCCACAGCTTCCAGATGGACTTTTTCTCCACCATCCCAATAACGATGGCAACAGGCATTGTGTTTGCCAGGAAGAAAACGCATGCCGTTATTCCAAGGAGAATGACGGCGTGTGCCCAGTTGAAGGCCTTGAGAGTTTCATGGAATTGGTAGGACGTGGAAATGGCCACGGCCATGCTTGCAATGCTGAAGAGAATCTGGACAAGCTTAGGCCGGCTCTTGGGCTTCCACACACACTGAATAAGCGTGGCCAGGCAACCGATCGTCAACGTTTCTGAAAGGCCTAAGACCGAAATACCTATAAGGATGAAGAGAAAAGTTACGGATAACGTGCCAGTAATCCCAGGAAGGCGCACCTTGAGGGTGGAGCACAACAACGCAACGGCAAGATAGCAAAGGAATAAAAGCGGATCCTTCGACTCCGCGGCGAGCATTCCCTGGGCCAGGGCGACCATGCCGGCCGCCAGGACCAGACCGATATATGCCTTTACTGCCAGCGATAATGGCTTCATACGAGCTATTCATCGGCAGGTACCCCCTTTATCAGTAGAGGCGATTATCCCTCTCCCCTGATTCAATCCTCTGCGCCTGTCGCAAACAGAGGAATTGCAGGAAATCTTCAAGCGCACGCTAAAGGTTCGTTAGTCGCGACCGATAAGTGTGGAGAGAGCCGTGAAACCGACCATCCCGGTATTTCATGGATAGTTAGTTCCTAAAGGAATATGTATGAAAACCCTTCTAAGAAGACTGGCGCTGATCTTGATGCCAATCCTGGTTCTGGTGACCGGGTCGGCATCCATTAACCTTGCGCAGTCCCGAACAACGCCTCCAACCCGCACGCAGAAGATGTCGAAAGACCTCCAGGGGAGAGATCCCCAGTTGATGGTGGACGTGATTGTTCAATACAGTGTCGTTCCCACCGACAGGCACCACCGGAAGGTGACGGACAAGGGTGGACGTTTCAACCAGGATTTAAGTCTGGTGAAAGCCGGCGCCTATTCAATGTCGGCCGCGGACGCCAAAGCGCTGTCTGCGGATTCCGATGTGGCGTACATCACGCCGGACCGGCCAGTCCAGGGTGCGCTGGACTACGCCAACGAGGCCGTTGGAGCAAACCTGGCGTTGAGCTACGGCTGGGATGGAACCGGTATTGGAGTTGCCGTCATTGACAGCGGCGTGAATTACAACTGGGATCTCAACCTCGGCACCTCCAACTCGAAAACCCGAATTGTCTATGGGCAGAGTTTCCTGGGTGCCAAGTCCAAGCCGTCAGACGAGTTTGGCCATGGAACCCATGTCGCCGGCATTCTTGCCGGCAACGGTAATATGTCCGGTCTCCTGATGTCTGCTACGCGAACCTTTCGAGGTGTCGCGCCAAAAGCCAATGTGATCAACTTCCGCGTGCTGGACGCCAATGGCGCCGGTACCGATAGCGGGGTGATCGCCGCCATTCAACAGGCGGTTCTTCTCAAGAACAAATACAACATCCGGGTCATCAATCTTTCTCTGGGCCGTCCCGTATTTGAGAGCTACACCACTGATCCGCTCTGCCAGGCCGTAGAGGCCGCCTGGAAAGCCGGCATCGTCGTCGTAGTTGCCGCCGGCAACGAAGGCCGCAGCAATTCATTCGGACAGCAGGGTTATGCCACCATCAGTTCCCCCGGTAACGATCCTTACGTCATTACCGTCGGCGCCATGAAGACGTTGAGCACGGCCCTGCGGACCGACGATCAGATTGCCAGCTACAGCGCCAAAGGCCCCAGCCGGTTCGATCACGTCGTTAAACCCGATCTGGTGGCCCCGGGGAATCGCCTGATTTCCCTGGTCGCATCCAACAGCCAGCTGAAAACGCAATCCTCGGTGAACCTGATTCCCACTGCGTATTACATGAACACGGCTTCGACGGCGACGTCCGGGGATTACTACCGCCTGAGCGGAACGAGCATGGCGACGCCGATGGTGAGCGGCGCTGCGGCATTGCTGCTGCAGAAGGATCCGACGCTGACACCGGACCAGGTGAAAGCGCGGCTCATGAAGACCGCCTCCAAGAGCTTTCCCAGCGTCAGCACAGCCGTTGATCCTGTAACTGGCGCCACCTATACCAGCCAGTACGACATTTTCACGATCGGTTCCGGCTACCTGGACATCGTTTCTGCGCTCGCCAATTCCGACCGGGCGGCAAAGCCAGCGCTGTCCCCGAAAGCCGTGTACGATCCCGGCACGGGCAATGTCTATGTCGTCACCGACGCGGCGGCAGTATGGGGTGATGCAGCGGTGTGGGGCGATTCCGCAGTCTGGGGCACATCCGCGGTCTGGGGAAGCAATGTCTTTCTAAACGGAAGCGCCGCCG
>CAMAWS010000149.1 GCA_945861845.1 Candidatus Sulfopaludibacter sp. SbA3
TTAAAGTCGGCGACCGGGTTGCTTATGCCATGGTCATGGGTGCGTATGCCGAGTACGCAAGCGTTCCATCGTCCAAGCTGGTGAAGCTGCCTGATGGCATTGACTTCAACCAGGGTGCGGCCATCATGCTTCAGGGCATGACCGCTCACTACCTGACCCACAGCACCTTTCCGTTGAAGCCGGGGGCCACGGCGCTTGTCCATGCCGCGGCAGGGGGAGTTGGCCTGCTATTGACGCAGGTCGCCCGTCTTCTCGGCGCTACTGTATATGCGACCGTCGGAACTGAAGCGAAGGGCGAGCTTGCGCGGCGCGCCGGAGCAAATGAAGTAATTATCTATTCCAGTCAGGACTTCGAGGCGGAAGTGAAAAAGATGACGAACGGCCGGGGCGTGGATGTCGTCTACGACTCCGTGGGCGCTACTACCTTTGATAAGAGCCTGAGCTGCCTCAGGCCACGTGGAATGCTTGCTCTTTACGGAAAGTCGAGCGGGTCTGTGTCCCCCGTGGATCCCGATGCGCTTGCAAAGGGATCTCTTTTTCTGACCCGGCCAAGCCTGGCTCATTACATCGCCACCCGGGAGGAGTTGCTTGTACGCTCCGGTGACCTGTTCAAGTGGGTGAAGTCCGGACAGCTCCAGTTGACGATCGGCCACACGTTTCCGCTTTCCGATGCCGCCAGGGCGCACCAGGAACTGGAAGGACGCCGCACTACCGGGAAAGTTCTGCTGGTTTAATTGGGCTAGCGGAGAGCGCTGAAGTTACCGGTGACGACAAAGGCAGACCAGTAATACGGGTGAGAATTCTTGCCGGCCGACCTGATGAAGGGAAGCTGCGCGTTTCGCAATGCATGCGCTACAGACAGCTTCGAAGAAGAGAACCCCCGATGGAAGCTGACCATGAGATTCGATGTGCTGGATGCTTCGACTGGCCACAGTGAGCCGACGACCACTCCGGCTCCGCCGATCAGGAACGCTGAAGTCAGTCCGCGCATACCCACTCCATCGCGCGAGTTTCCGACCGAAGAGTCGCAGGACGAAAGAACTACCAGCGAGTTTCGCAACAGGCGCTGCTGGGCAATATCGACTGCCGTCACGCTGTTCGGGCCATAGCGGTTGCCGTCCAGCAGGATTGAAGAACGCAGCGGATCGGCCGCCTCGGTGGCCGAGTGGCCCGCATAGTGGAGGATTGGCGCACTGTGCATCGCTTCCAGGAACTTCGGCCTGTTTACATCATTTCCAGTAAATGTTTTCGACTCTTTGTATATTCCCTGCAGGGCCATCAGTTCGCGGGTTTCTGAGGGTTCCCCGGTCGCGGCGCCAAACGACACGATCGAATCGCGTCCGGGCGCAGATGCCTAGGTGGCGAGCAGGTAAGACAGGCTTGGGCTGAGGAGGATCGGATAATCCTCGATCAGGTATCTTTCCGTGATGGGATTCTGGATCGCCGCAAAGGGAAGGCCGTGCAAGGCTCTGTCCGGAACGATCGCCAGGGCCGATTTCGGATCCAGCAGGTCTGCGACCGGCGCTATCAGCCAATCGAAGAGCTTTTTGGATACCTGTTGCACATTGCCGCCGTTGCGGACCATTTTCAGGAAGGCCTGCACCTGTTCCTCGACGGCTTGCCTGCTGATGTCGACCGAGCGCGCGGCGAACTGCTTCCTGGATGCGACCCAGATCAACAGGCGGTCTTTCATCAGGACGTACTCGATGGTCTGCACACCTTCCGGGACGAGCGCCTGGGCAGCGGCGCGGCTGAGCGCCTGTCCCCTGATGTTTTCCATCCGGGGATCGAATTGAACCAGGAATTCGAGGAAGAGCTTTGCGCGATACTTCTGGACGTAACTCCACGCAGCGTCCGTTGCGCCATGGTCATACTCAAAGCCTATTGCGGAGTCGTATAACTCGCGGCGTTCATCATCGAAGGCGACCCTGGATTTCTCGTCCTGGAGATAGGCATCGTCGTTCTCGGCGACCTTGACGGCTGAGCCAAATGCGGTCCTTGCCTCCTCGAATCTCCCTGTCTCAGAAAGTATTCGTCCAAGCAACATGAGGGACGGTGCGTGGATGTAGCCCAATCGAATTGGCAGTTGGGCGTATATATCCAGGTTCTTTCTCAACAGGAATTCGGCTTCCCGATATTGTTTTCGATCGATCAGCATTCTTCCCTTGATCAGGTTGAGCGAGAGTTCCGCACGAGTCTTCTCCCCGCCGGACTCGGCGGCATCGGAAGCGTTTTCCGCAAGTGCGACATAGCGGTCTGCCTCAATTCCATGTCCGCTGGATTCCGACAACATCGCCATCAGCGATGCGGCATTCGATATGAGCGATGGATTTCCGGTCTTCTCGGCTTGCTCAAGAGATTCGGAGGCAAACCACGCCGATCTAGCGGGAAGTCCTTTTCGATACAGGACGGTGGCTATGACGCGGTAGAGAGATGCTTTCCGCAGATCGTCCTTCTCGTCCGTCAGGCTCAGGCATTTGAAAGCAAGCCGCAACGCTTCATCGTAGTCACCGGCGCTGTACTTATAGACAGCCAGGTAATAGAGCGGGCGAACAGTATCGTCGGAGGCGCCGATATTTACAAAAAGCTGCTCAGCCTCTGACAGGGAATCCATCATTGCCTTGAAGCTGGGGCTCAACCGGCTTGCGGATCCGTGTATGGAAAGCCCCCGCGCCAGGAGCCACTTGAGATCCTCGTCTCTCGTGCCGGTGATCAGCTTTTCCAGGGCCTGGCGCGCGTCTTCAAATTGTCCCATGCGTCCCTGGGTATCGACACGGTTCAGATTGATCCAATACCGATCGAAAACGGAATCCGCTGAACCCACAAGAGCTTCAGCCTGCGAGTACGCGGTAAGGCTCGACGTGAGATCCCCTTCCACATAGAGTTGAGCTCCGGCCTGGACCATCTGGCGGGCGGCTATCAAACGCTGTCGATCCTTCGTAAAAAGAGGATCCAGCATCGCCGTAATTGTCTTGTCGCCAAAACGGGTGTTGAATTCCTGGCCGATGAAACGCGCCACGTTCTCGGTCTCGGTGTTGTTGCCCAGGCCATAGTTCATCGCTATCCGCCGTGAAATACCCGGATACCGCCGGATGAGCTGGGAGGCCTCCAAGGTGCGGTCTTCAGCAACCGCCGTCTTCAATTCGTCAAATATTCTTGCCTCGTCCAACGGAGGCGCGATCTCTGCCAGTTCCTTCCACCACGGCGAGGAGGCATCCAGTTTTTCGTATTCCGCTTCCGCTTCATTGAACTGGCGTGGCAGGCGAAGTCTTCGGTAAGCCACCGCCATGTTGAATCGGGGTTCGCGGGCCTCAGGAAACGCCAGGGCGGCGATCTGGAACTGGTCGAATGCGCGAAGCAGGTAGGTTCCATCGGTTTCGCCAAGCGCAAGGTAGGCGGCCCCCAGGTTATTGAGGACGCCGAGATCCTGAGGTTGGTCCCGCGCAACATCCTCAAGGGCTGCCGCTGCCCTGGTCCAGTCTCCGGACGCCAGGTGAATGCGGCTCTGCAGTTCCCGCCGCAGCAGCGAATCGGGATATGCAAGCAGCAGGCGCTGCGCCTCACCGATCCTGGGTTCGGAGCTGTCTGATCGCGCTGCCACGGGATTGTAGGCAGCCCCGATGAGGCGGCCTCCACCGGGACGCTGCTGGCTGTACGCCGGGTCGATCAGCCGATGAACTTGAAATTCGGAGTAGAAGTCCCTTACGGATCCGTGAAGCGCGACCAGGCTTGAAGCCAGGACGATCAGAATACCCATCATTCCGATCGTCCATGGCTTAATCAGAGCAAAGCTCTCTGGCTTGGTCCTTTGCTTCATGCAGTACTTTTAGGGGATGCCCGCCGGGTAGCAGAAGGCATCCGGCCACACCATCGCGTAGTGATGCCCGCCGCTTGGCATGGGCGCGCTGTTCCCACCAACCTTCTGCGGCACGACGTCAAAATCCAGCGCCGCTGGGCGCTCGACGTACGAGAAGAAATGCTGGAAGTGGTCCCTGTATCCGTCGAAGCCAGTCATAGTTTCCGGCGCGTACTCAACGCGAAGTTCACGGGTTGTTTCCAGGGGGATGGAAACCTTGTTGTTGTCCAGTTTCAGAATTCCGGAAGATGATAGTTCAATCTTGATCGTTTCGGCAACGCGGCGGGGGCGGAACGAGTTAACTTCCTTGCCGTTATCGGCGCGGACGAAGGTAATTCGGTCCGAGCTCACTTCGGAGGTTGTCACCGATTGAATGGCGTTATAGGGAATCGAGATGATGCTCGGGGCTTCGTTGACCCTGGATCTGACAGATTTCCCGTAGAACTCCTGCATCCGGACGAGCTCTGGCACGAAGATGCGCGGATCGGACGAAGTGATAAGGTTCTTGGATTCAAGCGAGCCATGTCCTTTGATGGTCATGGTGCGGCTGGAGCCATTTTCCGGAACGATTGACAGTGTGGCTTTGTGGCCCGGCGCCTTTGGGAAGGCAAGTTTGAGAGTCTTTGAGTCTTCCATGTCGAGGATAACCAATCCCTTGACGTACAACGGCGTGGTGCCGCCGTCCAAAGCAAAGCTGGTGCTGGCCTTTGACAATACAGCTACGCCTCCCATTACCGACAGAAAATCACGTCGATTCATATCGATCTCCTTTTTGGCTGAAATTATTTGGTTTGGTGAACGACCCGCCGGGGCCAATCTAGGCCCAGGTATCGTCTACTCAAGAAGACTGGTGTTGCCGATCGAAAACTTTCAAAAGATTTTCAGGAATTATTTTGAAGGTTTTGTGACCCGTGCGCCTGTCTTCTTCAGCAGAGGGGAAATCCCCTGGGAGGCGAAGGTATGAATCATGGCCAGTGCGTAACTGAGGAGACGATGACCGAATATCTTGAAGGCAGGTTGGATCCGGCGGTCAAGGCGGCCAGTGAGGTCCACCTGATCGAATGTGATCGCTGCCGGCAGGACTTGGCCTTCTTTATCAGGATTCTCACTGCGGCAATCAGCCCGGAAGAATCCTCCGTCCTTGAATCCATTCATCGGGAATGGGATGTCCGGCGGCCGGGCACGAAATTTCCAGAGCGTACCCGTAATTACCGCAAGTGGTTTGTGGGAATGGGGGCGATTGCTGCCAGTCTCGTGATCGGCGTCCTGACAGTCAATTATGTATTTCAGCAAAGCGTCCCGAATTCCGCAGCGGAGATCGTTGACTCTTTGTTGTCCTCGCAGGAGCGGCCGTTTGAAGCACGGATTTCAGGGCAGCCATTTCAACCGCTGCGCCAGACTCGCGGCGTCGAAGAGCCGGGAGTAGCGTACGGACCCCTTGCCGGGGAGATGACCCGCCTCTCTGCGAACGGCCACGACATGGGCCGCTTCTACCTTCTTCAAAGGGATTTTGACCGCGCCCTTGCTTATCTCCAGGTAGCCGAGCAGGAAGTTGGGGCCGGTTCTGACGTTCATAACGATTTAGGAGTGGCGTACCTGGAAAAGGCGGGCCAGGACCAGATAGCGAAGGCCGGCGACGAATTTCGCCACGCTCTGGAACTCGATCCCGGGTTCGCGCCGGCTGCTTTCAATATGGCTATCTTCTATGAAAGGTCGGGCAGACCTTCGGAGGCGGAGACGCAATGGGAGCGGTTCCTCCAACTGGATCAGGGATCGTCCTGGACAGATGAAGCCCGCTCGAGGCTGGAAGGAATCATACGTTGATTTATGGATGAATCACCCGGCCGGTTTCGTTGGAGCGGAGACGGCGATACATCAGCTGCGGACTTGTTGCGCGAATGCGGCGAGAAACTGACCGATCGCGCGATCTGGGAGAAGTTTCAGAGACGCTTTCAGGAGCTGATTTTCCTGTATCTGCTTCGAGCGCTACGCTACCAAAGCATGCGGGAGGACGTTGGCGGCATTGTCCCCGACCTGGCGCAGGAAGTATACATCCGCCTTGTTCGGCGCGACGGTCATGCGCTGCGTTCATTTCGCGGCACAACGGAGTTTTCAGTCATGGCGTTCCTGGCAAGACTTAGTTCTAACGTCGTTTCAGACCACTTCCAGAGCCAGTCGAAGCTCAGGCGAAAGGCGCAGGTTATTTCCATCGACGAGGCTCGTGCGAAAGAGGCAAAGGACGGAGCAATTGCGGGCGCTTCGGAACTCGATACCAGTTCGCTTAGCTCCATACTTGCCTGGATTGATATCGAGCGCGTCGTCGAAGGGGATTCCGATAGCAAGAATGCCCGGCGGAATGCGCTCATATTCAAGCTTCACCATATTGACGGCCTTTCAGCAGTAGAAATTTCACAGTTTCCCGGTTTTGAGCTCACGCGAGGCGGCGTCGAGACAGTACTCGCACGCTTAAGAAAGAGAATTCAAGAATGAGGCCAGTATTTGATTCACCGGCAGGAAAGGCACCGCTGACTACTGAGGAACTGTCGCACATGTCGCGGCTGATCACAATCGGTGAGCTGACGGCGTGTTTTGCCCACGAGACTACGAATCCGTTGATGCTCATTCGAGGCCACCTGCGCCTCATCGAAGAGAACCTTCCGGAAAACCATCCGATCCGCCTGAACTTCGAGGTCATCGACCGGGCTTCCCGCCGAATCGAGGACATGGCGAAGCGGCTACTGGATTTCAGCCGCAAGCGGAAACTGAAATCCGAACGCTGCGATGTCAGTCTACTCATCAACGAGTCGCTGAGTTTCGTGCAGCCGTATCTCCAGGGGCAGAATGTCGAGGTTCAACTCAACATCGATAGTCGCCTGCCTCAGGTACGATTGGATCGATGGCGCCTGGTCCAGGCGCTTGTAAACCTGTTCCAGAACGCTGCCGATGCGATGAGCCAGTCCGATTTGAGGATCCTTCGCGTCTCCGCTGAGTGCGAAACCGGCAGGCTGCGCATCAGCGTCGCCGACACCGGCCACGGAATCCTGCCGGCCGATCAGCAGCGCGTCTTTGAGCCGTTTTTCACCACCAAGGGCGAACGTGGCACCGGCCTCGGCCTCTACGTGACCAAGCGCGTCGTGGAAGAACATGGCGGCACTATCAGGGTTCAGACCACCGATCGCGGCGCCACTTTTGTCATCAGCCTCCCTCTTTAGGCTGTGGGGCGGCGCGCGTTCATGATGAAAAAGCGGCCGCCTATTTTTTTGTCCTGAAACTGACTTATGGGGCGTGACCGAAACCTGAGAGAATTCGTGAGTCGAACCATCGGACAAGCCCGGATTGTTTTTGATGGTCGCGGAAGATGAGGCGTCCAAAATCGGTGTCGATAGTTATCAAGATCCGATCCTGGGAATATGCGATGTCGAGGAGTTGTTCGTCACCAGGATCGGGTCCCAGGTCGCGGCCTTCGACAACGTCATGGCCGCTCTCCCGCAGCCATTCGGCCAACAGATGTCCGGCACACCGGTCCACGAGAAATTTCACTTTCGCTTGACTTGGATTTCATCCAGGGAGTCGTTGGCGATAACAGCGTGTGCGTAGGCCAGGCAGGCCCGGATGTCGTCCGCCTCCAGATCCGGATAGTCCTTGAGAATCGAATCCC
>CAMAWS010000150.1 GCA_945861845.1 Candidatus Sulfopaludibacter sp. SbA3
AGCGTATTTTCCTCATGGCTCCCATACACCATCACTTCGAACTTCAGGGTTGGAGTGAATCGAAGATCATCATCCGATTCTGGATTGCGTCACTGATCTTCGCGTTGTTCAGTCTGTCGACACTAAAACTGAGATAGATGAGAACTACGAATGCAAGCCCGATGCGAAGCGTGAGCGCGATAGCGCGAAACCTGGAGCGAAGGCGCAGCCACTAAGAAAATGGCGAGAAAACTAAGACCCGATCGTTTCCTGTTCCTGATCACGCTGGTGCTCGTGGGCATTGGCCTGGCGATGGTTTTCAGTTCCTCCGCGGTCACGGCGCAGGAGAAGTTCGGCGATCCAAACTATTTTTCCTTCAAGCAGTTGGTTGCGGCCGCGCTCGGCCTGGCTGTGATGTTCGTGGTGATGAAAATCGATTACCACTTCTACCGTCACCCGGCCGTCATATTCTCCGTGCTTGCGATCGTCGTAGCTTTGCTGGTGCTCGTGTTTTTTCTGCCGGCCGCGGCGAATACGCATCGCTGGATCAACATGCCGGGGATTTCGCTGCAGCCTTCGGAACTTGCGAAGCTCGCCGTTATATTCTTCCTCGCGTATTTCCTGGAAAAGCGCAAGGGCAACGTCAACCACATCGCCTTCACGCTTGTGCCGATCGCCGTGGTTGTGGGGATCCTGGCAGGGCTCATTGTCCTGCAGCCGGATCTTGGAACGGCGGTCAGCCTGCTCGCAACAGCAGGCATCCTGCTCTTTGTTGCGGGGCTCGACCTGCGGTGGATTGCCGCATCGATCATATTCGCCATACCGGCGCTTTACCTGCTGGTATTCCGCGTCAGGTATCGCCGCGAGCGGATCCTGGCGTTCATGGATCCATGGCAGGAACCGCTCGGGCGCGGTTTCCAGATCATCCAATCGCTTGTCTCGGTTGGAGCGGGCGGCATTGGCGGTCTCGGTTATATGGAGGGCAAGCAGAAACTGTTTTACCTGCCCGAAGCCCACACCGATTTCATTTATGCCGTCGTTGGAGAGGAGCTTGGAATGATCGGCACCGCGACGGTGCTTCTCCTCTTTGTATTGTTCCTGTGGCGCGGGCTCCGGGCATCCATGCGCGCGCCGGACCTGTTCGGATTCTATCTTGCTCTTGGCATCACGATGATGGTCTGCGTGCAGGCCTTCGTCAATATGAGCGTCGTGTTAAGCCTGCTGCCTACGAAGGGCATTCCGCTGCCGTTCCTCAGTTACGGCGGAAGTTCGTTCCTGGTCATGCTGGCTTCGGTGGGGATCTTGTTGAATGTTTCTCAGCAGTCAAGCTGATCTGGAGTTTATGAGGGCGATCATTGCCGGTGGCGGCACAGGCGGACATCTGTTTCCGGGCATTGCCGTGGCTCGCGCGATCCAGAGGCGGCATCCGGGCTCCGACGTGCTTTTCGTGGGGGCTGAGCGTGGCGTCGAAGCGCGCATAGTGCCCAAGGAGGGTTTTCCGCTGCGCACGCTTCCACTTGGCGGCATCAAGGGCATGGGCTTGTGGTCGCGCATGAAGAACCTTTTGGCGGCGCTCAGCGGCCTGCTGAAGGCGAGGCAGATCCTGTCGGAATTCAGTCCCGACGTGGTGATCGGCGTTGGCGGTTATGCCTCGTTCCCGATGGTCGGCGCCGCGGTCCTGGCCGGTTGCCCGCGCATCATCATGGAGCAGAACGCAATTCCGGGTCTTGCGAATCGCGTCCTGGGCAAGTCGGTTGATTTCGCCGCCGTATCCGATCCAGGAACGTGTTCCTATTTCGGCGACAGAGCAGTAGTGACCGGCAATCCCGTTCGTCCTGAATTCAAGGCCATTTCCCCGAAGACGCACGCCGCCCCATTTACATTGCTCATTTTTGGCGGGAGCCAGGGGGCGCAGTCGATCAATCGCGCTGTTGTGGAGGCGCTCCAGTTTCTTCAGGACTGGAAGGACCGGCTGCATTTCGTGCATCAGACGGGAGAGAGCCAGATGCAGGAAGTCCGGAATGCGTACGCGGAAAAGGGATTCGACGCCGACGTACGTGTCTTCTTCGATGACTTCCATCGGCAGTACGCCGACGCGGACCTGATCGTCTCCCGCGCCGGCGCCACCACCGTGGCCGAAATCAAGGCGGCGGGCCGCGCGGCAATACTCGTGCCATTCCCTTTCGCAGCCGACGATCACCAGACGAAGAACGCGCGGGCAATGGTCGACGAAAGCGCCGCAATAATGGTGGCGAACTCGGAACTCAGCGGGAAGCGTCTGGCGGAAACGATAACCTGGATGTTGAGTGAACCTCGCCGGCTCGGAGAAATGGAAACGAATGCGCGGCGCATTGCAATCGTGGACGCCGAGGAACGGATCGTGGACCTGGTCGAGGCGGCAATCGAGAAAAGGCGGCGGGCCTCATGAGCGGCTGCGAATGCAAGCCCGACAGGGCGAGGCCATAAAGGACATGAGCGGCTGCGAATGCAAGCCCGACAGGGCGAGGCCATAAAGGAAATGTTCAAACACATCAAGCACGTACATTTTGTGGGTATCGGCGGAATCGGCATGAGCGGCATTGCCGAAGTCCTCTTGAATATGGGCTACAAGGTCAGCGGATCGGATGTGCGCGTTTCTCCCATCACGGAGCGGCTTGAGAGCAACGGGG
Source organism: Candidatus Sulfopaludibacter sp. SbA3 (assembly GCA_945861845.1). Lineage (GTDB taxonomy): Bacteria > Acidobacteriota > Terriglobia > 20CM-2-55-15 > 20CM-2-55-15 > CAMBFR01. The sequence goes on from CAMAWS010000150.1 coordinate 2,649, forward strand.
CAATATTGTTTTACAGGCACGCAGCCGAAAATGTCGTGGGCGCGCACGTCGTCGTCGTGTCTTCGGCCGTGAGTCCCGACAACCCCGAAACAGTTGAAGCCCGCCGCCGGAAGACCCCGGTTATTCCGCGCGCCGAAATGCTGGCGGAGCTCGCGCGCCTGAAGTATGCGATTGCGATTGCCGGTACGCACGGAAAGACGACGACCACTTCGATGGTCGCGACAATTCTCGATCGCGCCGGGTTCGACCCGACGATCGTCGTGGGCGGCGTGCTGGACACGATCGGGAGCAACGCGCGCCTGGGCACGGGAGACTTCATCGTGCTCGAGGCGGACGAAAGCGACAGGTCATTTCTCATGCTTTCGCCAACGATCGCGGTGGTCACGAATATCGAAGCTGATCACCTCGACCACTATCGCGATCTCGAAGACATCCAGGGCGCCTTTCTTTCGTTCATCAACAAGGTGCCCTTTTATGGCGCAGCGGTTCTCTGTCTTGACGAGCCGGCCGTGCAGTCGCTGATCCCACAGGTCAAGCGCCGCATCATCACTTACGGCGCTGCCGCGCAGGCAGACATCACCATTTCCAACGTCGTACAGGAGAGCCTCGGTTCCACCTTTACATTGCGTTTCAACGGCAGCGGGATGCAGAAGATGAGGCTGCAGATACCCGGCATGCACAACGTGCTCAACGCGACGGCCGCATTTGCCGCCGCGCGCGACATGGGCGTCGAGCCCGGAGTAATAGCGGAGGCTCTCGCCGCATTTCAAGGGGTCGAGCGGCGTTTCCAGATCAAATCGAGGGACGGCATAACTGTTATCGACGACTACGCGCATCACCCGACCGAGATCCGGGCGACTCTCAGCGCGGCCAAATCCGGGAATTTCCGCAGGCTATTTGCAGTTTTTCAACCGCATCGATTTACACGGACGTTCCACCTGTTTGACGACTTTGCCCGGGCCTTCAACCTCGCCGATGTCGCGCTGATCCTGGATATCTATCCAGCGGGAGAGGCTCCAATACCCGGCATAACAACTCCTGCCCTGATAGAAAAAATCAAGAGTTTCGGCCACAAGAACGCGTTCTACGCCCCGACCTTCGAAATGATCGAGTCTTACATCATCGCGAACGCAAAGGCGGGCGACGCTGTGATCGTCATGGGTGCGGGCAGCGTCACAAAGCTATCGGACACACTTTCGGCGAGGTTTTCGGAGAGCGCATGAAGGGAACAATGCGCCAATCAACTTTGAACTCCCCTCCTAAGTCAGGAGGGGTGGACGTGCCATCAAGAAGATTTCGCCGAAGGCGCCCTTTGGAAGGCACGGCCGGGGTGGTTCCGAATGCGAACCACCCCGTCTGCGCCCGAACACTGAGGCTTCGCAGTATTTGCTCTATGGGCGCAGCCACCCCTCCTAACTTAGGAGGGGAGATGGGGAGGAATCATGGCTAAAGCAAAGATCCTCAAGTCGCTTTACATTTCACTGGCTACGGTATCGCTAGTGGTCCTGGGCTGGTCGGCCTACGCCGTGGTCAATTACTTCCACACGTCACCGCGTTACGAGGTCAAGGCGATCGTGGTTTCGGGCCTGCACCGCGTCAATGAGGACGATGTGCTGGCACGGGCGGAATTCGAGCCGGGGACCAACGTCTTCATGGCCGATCTCGACGATATACGTGAACGCGTCGAGCAGTTGGAGTGGGTGCGCCAGGCCATCGTAAAGCGCGTATTGCCCGACCAGATCATTATCAAGGTCACCGAACGCCAGCCGATCGGCCTGAGCCGCATGGACGGGGAGGTTTACCAATTCGATGTGGATGCAATGATCCTCGATATCGATCCCATCGGGACGGCCAGCTTTCCAATTGTCGATGGTCTCCGCCGCGGAGACACGACCGGCAATCTCGAGAAGGTTCAGACGTACGAGAAAGTTCTCGAGGAAGTAGGCGAAACCGAACTTTCAGAGGTTCACATCAACGAAACCGGGGAGGTATCACTCGTGTCCGCCAGCGACGCGCTGCTGGTGAGTCTCGGCAAGGAGGATTTTCGGAGCCGGTGGGTCAAGTTTCTGCAACTCAAGCCGCAGATCATGCAGCAGTACCCCGGTGCTGTTCGAGTGGATCTGCGATTCAAAAACCAGGTCATCGTAAGAATGCGAGATGACGACGCCGGTGAAAAGATTGTATGGGACGTAGAGAAAAGATCGTTGTAGGCCTCGATATCGGGTCCACGAAAGTATGCACGCTGATCGCGGTTTCCCGCGAAACGGGCCTGGAGCCTGTTGGGCTGGGCGTTGCCGAGTCGAGGGGACTGAAGAAAGGCGTTGTAGTCAACCTTGACGCTGCAGTCGAGGCCATCAAGCAGAGCGTCGCCGAGGCTGAAACGATGGCCGGTTGCGAGGTTGAAGAGGTTTACGTGGGCCTCTCGGGATCGCACATCAAGAGCTTCAACAGCCGCGGAGTCACGCCGATTGCCGCCCGCCCGCGCGAGATCGACAGCGACGACATTCGCCGTGTCATCGAAACCGCTCGGGCCGTTGCCCTCACGCCTGACCGGGAGATCGTGCATATCCTGCCGCAGGAATTCACCGTCGATGATCAATATGGAATAGGCGATCCCCTGGGAATGGTCGGCACTCGGCTCGAAGTCAACGTGCACATTGTCACGAGCTCGACGACCGCGGCGCAGAATATCATCACGGCCGTCAACCGCAGCGGGCTGCTCGTTGGAGATACGGTGTTGGAGCCCATCGCTGCCGGTGAAGCTATTCTCAACGATGATGAGAAGGAGCTTGGCGCGATCCTGGTAGACGTGGGCGGCGGAAAGACAAACGTCGCGATTTACCATCACGGCGCCGTTCGCCACACGGTCGTCGTGCCGATTGGCGGCGAGCACTTTACCAATGACATCGCAGTCGGCCTGCGCACGTCCATTCCCGAGGCCGAGCGTTTGAAGCTTGAGCAGGGCTGCGCCATGTCATCGATGGCCGACAACGAGAACGTCTTCGAGTTCCTCGGGGTCGGTTCACGGCAGCCTCGCGCGATCGCCCAGCAGTTGCTAAGCGACATCGTGCAACCCAGGGCCGAGGAGATCATTCATTTTGTCCGGAGCGAAATTCGGCACGCAGGATACGAGCGTCAGGCGGGAGCCGGCGTGGTTCTCACCGGCGGAGCCGCAATGATGCGGGGATTCCCGGAATTGGCCGAGGATATCCTGGACTTGCCCGTGCGGATAGGCACTGTTCGAGCTTTTTCGGAACACGCAGTCTTGAAGTTGCCCCAGCTCGAGGGGCCGGAGTACTCGACTGTTACGGGCTTGGTTTTGTATGGCGATCGCAGGAAAAGGCATCAGGATTTTCGTGCGAATGGGAGTTCAACTCTGAAGAGGCTGGTAGCCAAATTCAGAACGTTTATTTAGGGCAAAAGGGGGGCGCGGTGGCAGCAAAAATACCTTTCGACAATTCCATCAAGTTTCTGTTTGACGAAGGACTACGTTCGGGTGCGCGCATCAAAGTTGTTGGCGTGGGCGGAGGCGGTTCTAACGCTGTAAACCGCATGATCACGGCGGGCCTGGATGGCGTGGAGTTCCTCGTCGCCAACACGGATGTGCAGGCGCTGAAGGAGTCCAAGGCTTCTGTGAAAATCCAGATCGGCGCGAAGCTCACGAAGGGCCTCGGGGCTGGTGCAAACCCGGATATCGGCCGGCAGGCGGCGCTTGAGGACACCGACAAGATCATCGAGGCTCTCGAAGGCGCTGATATGGTCTTTGTCACCACTGGCCTTGGTGGCGGAACCGGCACTGGCGCCGCGCCAATCGTGGCCAGTCTCGCCGCGGAATTGAATGCCTTGACCGTTGCAGTCGTCACGAAACCCTTCGCGTTCGAAGGCAAGAGACGGCTCGCCCAGGCCGAGAGAGGCCTTGCGGACCTGAAGGAGTGCGTTGACACGGTAATCACCATACCGAACGAGCGCCTGCTTGCGACGCTCGAGCGTGGCACGAGCCTGTTCGACGCGTTCCAGATTGCCGACGATATTCTCCGTCAGGCCGTGCAGGGCATTTCGGACCTGATCACCGTTCCGGGCTTGATCAATCTTGATTTCGCAGATGTCAAGACGGTGATGCAGGGAATGGGCATGGCGCTGATGGGCACAGGCACTGCCTCGGGAGAGAACCGCGCCATTGAGGCGGCCAAGCGGGCCATTTCCAGCAGGCTGCTGGAGGACGGTTCGATCCAGGGGGCTCGCGGCGTGCTGCTGAACATTACCGGCGGACACGACCTGTTGCTGCACGAAGTGAGCGAAGCGTCGGCCATCATCCACGACGCCGCCGATGCGGATGCGAACATCATTTTCGGCGCCGTCCTGGATGAGCGCATGAAGGATGAAATCAAGATTACCGTCATAGCGACAGGGTTCGACAGGCGCGCAGAAGCAATGGGCCTCGGCTCCGTGCCTGTGTCTACGGCCTCGGTAGTATCCGCCAAGCTGCAGCCTCAGAACTCATTACCCGAATTGGAAATTCCTGCATTCCTTCGGAGGGCGAAGTAGGCAGGGGTGCGGGACATAGAAGGTGTGAATGAATCGCAGGCAAGCAAAACTCCCCTCCTTGGATAAGGAGGGGTGGACGCGACCTCAAGAAGGTGCCGCGAAGCTACCTTTGAGAGGAGCGGACGGGGTGGTTGGTTCAAGAGACTGCTTAATCAACACCACCCCGTCTGCGCCGCTTCGGTGGCTTCGCACCGTTTACTTTTTGGCGCAGCCACCCCTCCTCATCTGAGGAGGGGAGTTTTGCCATGCAATCCCTCACGCTTGGTCCCGGAGTCCTCGACGAGATTATCGAGAACGCAAAATCATCTTATC
>CAMAWS010000151.1 GCA_945861845.1 Candidatus Sulfopaludibacter sp. SbA3
CACGACGTACGACCACGAGGGTTCCGCAACCAGCCCGGAGTGTCCTTTGACCGCACAGGCAGGCGAAGTGCATACCGCAATGCGCACGCTCACCGGCCGGCTAAGCCAGGTTCCGCCGGCATATTCCGCCAAGAAGATTGGCGGAGTACCATCGCATCGCCTTGCCCGGCAGGGAAAGATCATCGAGCCGCAACCGTGCCAGGTCGAGGTATACGAATTCGAGATGACGAAGTTTGATCCGCCATCGATGCAATTTAGGGTCGCGTGTTCGCCGGGAACTTACATTCGCAGCCTCGCGCACGATCTTGGACAGGTACTGGAATGCGGCGCCCATCTCACATCGTTGCGCCGGACTCGATCGGGTGAATTTACGGTGGCGCAGGCTATCCCGCTGGCGCGCATCAGCAGGACAGATGTGACGCCGATTGAAGAGTTACTTGAGTCCTGGCCACGCGTCGACGTTTCCGACATTGATGAACAGAAGGTGCGGCACGGCAATCAAATCTTGTGCGAGGCACAGGGACAGTTCGCTCGCATCTTCAACAAAAGAGGAGAGTTTTTAGCTGTCGCAGCCATAGAAAATGGTTTTGTGCATCCAAGACTTGTGCTAACCTCAAATACTTCGGATTAACAGCCTGTGCTTGGCTGTATCAAGAGAGAGAGTTAAATAACACCGAATGAGTCTGACAAAGGAAAGCAAAGGAAACGTCATTACCTCGTATCGAGTTCATGCTTCGGATACGGGGTCCCCGGAAGTTCAGATCGCATTGCTGAGCGAGCGGATAACGTACCTCACGGAGCACTTCAAGACGCACCAAAAAGATCATGGGTCTCGACGCGGGCTACTGAAGATTGTTGGCAAACGCCGACGCCTGCTGGATTATTTGAAGACGTGTAGCGTTGATCGCTATCGGGAAGTGATTTCCAAGCTCGGAATCCGAAAATAGAGCGTGCCAAACGCTCAACAATATTGAAACGACCAAGACGACCCGGGACCTTGCTTCCGGGTCGTTTTTTTTGGTCGTCGTAAACAGAGGAGATAAAGAATAACCATGAATGTTCATAAGGTCAGCACGACGATCGGAGGACGAGAACTCACGATCGAAACAGGCAAGCTGGCAAAACAAGCCGATGGAGCTGTGTTGGTCAGCTACGGCGACACGGTTGTGCTGGTCACAGCGTGCGCGGCAAAAGAGCCGAGAGAAGGATTGGATTTCTTCCCGCTCACTGTCGATTATCGTGAAAATTTTTATGCCGCCGGAAAAATCCCAGGCGGCTTCTTCAAGCGCGAAGGCAAACCATCCGAACGAGAAGTATTGAACAGCCGGATGATCGACCGGCCCATCCGTCCACTATTTCCAGACGGATATCGCAATGAAACGCAGGTCGTGGCGCTGGTACTGTCGGCCGATCCGGAAGTCGACCCCTCGATGCACGCCATTGTGGGTGCTTCCACTGCGCTTTACATTTCAAGAATTCCTTTCGCGCAGCCGATCGCTGCAGTGAGAGTGGGGCTGATCGATGGGCGCTATTGCCTCAACCCCGGCTATGCCGAGCTCAAGAACAGCCGTTTGAACCTTGCGGTCGCTGGAATGGAAGACGGAATCGTGATGGTCGAAGCCGGTGCGAGCGAGGTCTCGGAAGAAGTCATGATCGAAGCCCTCAACTTCGGACATGAGGCGATTAAACAGATCATCGCCATCCAGAAAGAACTGTATGCAAAAATCCAGCCCCAGAAGCTGGTAGTTGCCGCAGACGTTATAGATCCAGCACTGGCCAAGAAGATCGAGCAGGCGATTCGGGCGGATTTGGAAGACGCGTTGGATACGAGCAAGCGCGACAAACTCGAAAGCTACGCTCTGATCGATAAATTGAAGAAGAAACTCGCCGAACTCGTCACGCCGGATGACCCAGCGGCTCTCAAGATGGCAAAACGCATCTTTGACAACCTCAAAGAACGAATCTTCAGGGACGAGATCCTGCTCAAGCGAAAGCGTCCGGACGGGCGTGAATTCGACAAGATTCGGGCCATCTGGATTGAGACCGGCATATTGCCGCGCACTCACGGTTCGGCCGTATTCACCCGCGGTGAAACTCAGGCCCTGGTCACCGCCACGCTCGGAACCGCCGATGACGTCCAGAGACTGGACAGGCTCGAAGGCGAATCCTACAAGCGGTTCATGCTGCACTACAACTTTCCGCCTTTTTCAGTCGGTGAAGTCGCTTTCCTGCGCGGCCCGGGCCGGCGCGAAATCGGCCATGGCGCCCTGGCGGAGCGCGCACTCCTGCCCATTATTCCTCCGGAAGAAGGGTACCCTTACACGCTGCGAATCGTCTCCGACATCCTGGAATCCAATGGATCGTCATCGATGGCAAGCGTCTGCGGTGGAACACTCGCGTTGATGGACGCAGGCGTTCCTATCAAGGCGCCGGTGGCTGGTGTGGCGATGGGTCTTGTGAAGGAAGGCGACAAATACGCAATCCTGAGCGACATCGCGGGCGCCGAGGATCACTACGGCGACATGGACTTCAAGGTCGCCGGCACGAATGAAGGCATTACGGCGCTCCAGATGGACATTAAGATCCCAGGCGTCACATCCGTGATCATGGCTGAAGCACTCGCGCAAGCGAAGCTGGGCCGGCTCCACATTCTGGAGAAGATGATCGCGGCGCTTCCGCAAGTACGCGCCGAGATTTCACCTTTCGCACCGCGTATATATTCAATGAAGATTCCGACCGACAAGATCCGCGACGTAATTGGACCCGGCGGCAAGATGATCCGGTCGATCATCGAGCAGACGGGCGTGAAAATCGATGTTTCAGACGACGGGCGTGTGAACATCGCGTCATCGGACGGTCCTTCCGCCGCCCGAGCCATTCAGATCATTTCCGACCTGACTGCGACACCCGAGGTCGGCAAGACTTATCTGGGCAAAGTCGTACGCCTGGCCGATTTCGGCGCGTTTGTCGAAATCTTTCCGGGTACTGACGGCCTTCTGCATATCTCCGAAATCGACGAAAACCGCATTCGTAACGTCCGGGATGTGCTTAACGAAGGCGACCAGGTGATGGTCAAAGTGGTGGGGCTTGAGGGAAATAAAATCAAGTTGTCACGCCGCGCTGTCCTGCGCGATCAAAAGGAAAAGCAGGAACAGGAACAGAAGTAGACAATCCGGGGACAGACTCCGAATTCTGCAGTACAAGAATTCGGAGTCTGTCCCCGGATTTATCCCTCAATCCAAATCCATCGGCCTGATCGGCTCCTCCAACTCGTCGGCGTGCTTCATTGCTTCTTCGAATTTCTTATCCACCAATTCCATTCGGCCTTGTTCACGCTGGAAGGCTTCTTTGAAGCGATCGGCGGCCGTGTCCTTTTCATGCTGCAGTTTCTGGAGGGCATCCTCAAAAGACAAGGTCTTCTTTTTGGGCTTTTCCGTGAAGAGTACCTCGCCGCTGCCCCTGTCAACGGTGAGCGTAGCCTCGCAACACGTGCACTGCACACGAAGCTGTCCCTTTTTATCCATGACGGAAAGTATATCGCGAGAAACCCATCCGGGGACAAGGTTCGGACAGACAATGAGAAGCATGGTGTTTGGTGCCGGCCCTACCGCCAGTACTCGCCCCAGCGACGGTCCACCAGCTTGACTATGGAATCATCCATTTGAAGGGGGAGAGGGTAGCCCTTCTTCCAGGTGGCATCAATGCCCACGATTCCCCGGTAAACCGGGCGCGCACCTGCGAATCCCTGCTCGGTAAAGAACATGTCACGCGCGGGATCGAAACGAGTAAAGATGCCCCACTGAAGATTTTCGTCGTCGTCCAGTTCGACGTCCGCGCTTACGGCAACAATGAAGCGCACGGGCAGGGGTACGTGCACGAGCTTCCCGATCACGGACCGGGCGTCGTCGCTAACAACGACGACCAGGAATCCCCCGTCGAGCAGCTTGAACTTTTCAACCCTGCTGTCATAGCGGCGAGGATCAACTTCCGACGGCGGCGCGGCGGGCTCCATAACTTCGCCGGCCGCATCGATGATCAGCTTGCTCCCGACATGCATCTTGAATGACGTGAAATCCAGCGTGTCCAGTGGAGCAAAAGGAACGAGCAGCATGTGATCAGCCGGCTCGAATCGCTGCCACATGTCGCGGAGCACAGCCCGGAAATCCCTCGGATCACGATGGGGACCGACGAGCACCATCACCTTGGTTAGAGACAGTTGCCCCGTTCCCAGCAAACCCAATGCGGTTTTCAGCACTTCCTTGGGATGGCGCTCCTTGAGGGAAACCACCAGGAGATTATGAAAGCCCGCGCCTGCATAAGCGCACATATCGACAATATTGGGATTAATGACCCGAATCAATGGACCGATCATCTCGCCAATGGCAACGCCGAGAAACTTATCCTCTTGCGGCGGTTTTCCGACAACGGTGGCGGCATACACGGCATTGCGCCGATGAGTCACGCGCCGCACGTGAAACACCGGAAACTCCGCAGCCTCAGAGTAGTGTCCGAAATGATCGCCGAATGGCCCTTCGAGGCGGCGTTCGTGAGCTCGAACCACGCCCTCCAGGACGAACTCCGCATTGGCCGGCACAAGCATGTTCAGCGTCGCCGCTTTCACCATCGGAACGCTTTTGCCACGCAAGAACCCGGCAAACCCGATCTCATCCATGTCTTCGGGCAGGGGAAGGACACCGGCCATCATCAAAATCGGATCGGCGCCGATCACGACGGCCACTTCAAGATCCTTGCCATCCTGCTCGGCTTCCCAATACTGACCTCGGCCTCCCTTCATGCTCTGCCAGTGCATGCCCGTTTTGTCCTGGTCGAAAACCTGAAGACGGTAAAGGCCCAGATTCCGCCGAAGCGTTCGGGGATGATGGGTAATGACCATTCCGTAGGTAATGAAACGTCCGGCATCACCAGGCCAACATTGAAGTACAGGCAGCTCTAACAGGTTCGGATCTTCGACTACTTCCTGACACTGTCCGCGAGCAACCGTCGCAGGGCGCATATTGAGGGCGCGCCTGAGGGTTCGCCGTGAATCCCACAGTCCCTTCAGGGATGGCGGATTCATGCGATAGATCACTTCCAGCAGCTCCTGTCCAATCTCGGAAGGTTCGCGTCCCAGTGCCGTGCGGACCCGGCCCATCGTTCCAAAGAGATTCATGACCAGCGGCACAGATGAACCCTTTGGGTTTTCGAAAAGCAGCGCCGGGCCCTGTTCGCGGATCACGCGCTGTGTGATTTCCGTAACCTCGAGCACAGGATCCACTTCGGTCCTGATTCGCTTGAGCTCACCGCTTCGCTCGAGATGATTGATGAAAGCCTGAAGATCGTCAAAAGGCATAAGCCGAGAACGATAACATGGGCGATCGGGCCTTTCTCATGATTCCATTCTTCCTAGGCAATACTCGGATTTCTGCATAGATTGCGAGTACCTGATCCATCTCCTGCATTCTTGAACTATCATCTTGCCGTCTGAAAGCGACACCCCTCTAAGCTATGACGCTTATCCGCGGGACTAAAGTTTTTTCGGCAATCCGCCGATGATACGAGACAGGGCGGATCTTGAACTCAAGATGCCAACGAATTTGTCCCGCAATAGAAAGGAATTCTGATGGCTCACAGACGAAGCCCTCGCTTGCTGTTACTTCTCTCGCTTTGCACGCTCCTGATCGGGACGCCAGTCCTGGCCCAGTCACCCTCAGTCGAGAAGGTTATTATCACGACTTCTAAACCATACTCACTCCTGGTTGGAAATGTTGAGCGGCTGGGTGGCAGGGTAATGCATCAATACAAATATATTGATGCAGTGGCCGCAGAAATCCCGACTTCATCGCTTACGGCCTTGAAGGACCTGGTTGGATCTGAAGCGATCAGCAAAGACATCGTCGTGCCAAAACCGGGATTCATGGGCAGGGAGCGGTCAGTTGCAACTCCAAAGGACGTCGACATCGCTGCGAATGCCCACGTTGGCAATGCGAGGCAGATTTTTCCAGGGGACCTGCCGCCCCAGGCGTCCTATCGCCTGAACCATGCAGACTTGGATTTGCGTGAACTGCATAGACGCGGGAAAACCGGTGCCGGCGTAATTGTAGCGGTCATCGATTCCGGCCTCCGGCGCGGCTTCGCTGGTTTGTACATGGACGGATCCGATATCGGTGGAGAGAATCTTGTCCCTGATGGCGGACGCTACCTCGATGCGGACAACGATCCACACGGCACCTTTGTAGCAACGCTGATCTCGGGCAACGCGAAATTTCATTTGCCGCCGGGAGATCTCAAGACGTCTTTGAATGAGCACATGTCCGGCGTGGTCCGCGACGGCGACTCACTCTACCTGTTTGGGACGGCGCCGAGCGCCAGCATTTATTCTCTCAGGATCTTCAGCGCAGATGCCCTGACAGGCGCCCCCAAAAGCCGCGTCATGGCGGCCATGGAACGGGTGATCGAACTTCGTGAACTCTATGACAGTGGCGACCGCCGCCGGGGGATCAATATCCAGGTTTGCAACATGAGTCTCGGCACGTCGACGATCTATGCCGGACGGACCGAGTTCGAAAGACTCGCCGACGAAATGCTTCGAAAAGGCATTATCCCCGTAATCTCGGAAGGAAATGTCGGACCCTCAGCACTAACAACGGCAAGTCCTGGCAGTTCTTTTGGCGCTATCACCGTGGGCGCCATGAGTTATGCCGGCAACGAAAAGGTATTCCGCGACCTTCAATACGGACCTGGTTATGGGTCGCTTTATCGTCCGTCACAGGCCACGCAGACCGCATGGTTCAGTTCACGCGGGCCAAATGCGGACGGCCATCCCGATCCCGACGTCATGGCAAGCGGCTTCGGAACATTTTCCCAGGGATACGGCGTAAGGACCACGGTTTCGGTGTCGAATGGCACGAGCTTCAGCGCTCCGATTGTGACCGGTCTAGCCGCAATCCTGCGCCAGGCGTTTCCCCGCGCGACGGCCACGCAGATCCGGAATGCCATCATCGAGACGGCAGATGCATCGGTCTTTGGTGACGGCTCCGGAAAGATCGATCGTGGAAACGGCGCGGTCAATGCGGAGGCCGCTTTCCGTTTGCTGGATTCCGGCGGGGCTTCCGATCGCCTGCCCAGCCGGCCGAGGCCGAATGACAGGGTCGAGGACAACATCGAAGCAAACACGAACCTGACAGTCGTGGGAGGAGCGGTCCGGCAAAGGTTTCGCAATCTCAAGCCCGGACAGACCGGCGAAATTCTCTATGAAGTCACTGAGAAGACCGAGCAGGTTGTCGTCGATCTTTCAAACGTCAGCGCTTCACTGCCGGCGGGCCAACAGAACCAGCTCTTCGGCGACGATATATTCCTCAACATTCACAGCGCCAAGACCTCGTCGCACGGACCTTTCGGGGACTACCCGGTGTTCGCCTACACGGTGGGAGGGACCTTTGTTGTTGACGATCCCGAGCCCGGCAT